>CAYIZC010000008.1:0-15652 GCA_964367805.1 uncultured Gammaproteobacteria bacterium | reverse complement strand
GCAACCTCTAGTTACAGATAGCTTGAAGGAGCAACTAGAAGACGCAGCTAAGATGGAGGCAAAATTGTGTTTAATATTAGGCAAAAAAGAGATAATGGATGGAACTATTTTGATGCGTGAGGTTGACTCAGGAGCCCAGGAAACGGTAGTCTTTAAAAAGATAAAAGAGCGTTTGACAAAAAAGATGAGCTCTTTTTAAAATTATTTATTTATTATTAATAAAATAGAAAGGAAGGTGTATTTAAATGGCTGATTTTAAAAGAAAGCCGGGTGAAAGTTTTGAAGGTTTTTTGCGAAAATTCAAAAGAGGATTGAAGAATACCAAAAGACTAGAAAAAGCTAGATCTAAGCAACATATGGAACCTAAATCTAGTAAACGTTTAAACAAGAAGAAGGCCTTGTCGGGTTTAGCTTTGCAAAAAAAGAATGAACTTTTACGTAGAACTGGTAAGCTACCAGAAAGTAGACAGGGAAGACGTCGCTAATAACAGGAACAAAACAGACAATAAAAATACTAAAAAAAGAGCTAGATTTAGCTCTTTTTTTATTATCTTATAGTTTATTTTTTATTTACATCTTTGGTGATTCCAGGAATAAAGCGCTTAATATTTTCCATGGTTGATTTTTTAGCATGTTGCTTTATTTGATCACGAGCTCTTTTTGTTTTAACAAATTTTAACCAGTCTTTATTTGGGTGTAGGCGGTTTTTTTCAACTATAATTTCCACCATGTCACCATTTTTTAATTCTTGGTCTAATCTTCCTAGCTTATCGTTTATCAAAACCCCAGAAGCTTTATTGCCAATATTTCCGTGGACAGCGTAGGCAAAGTCAACAGGGGTTGATTTATCAGGGAGTTCAAAGACGTCACCGCGAGGTGAAAAGACAAAGATTCTATCCCGGAAAATATTCATTTTTACATTTTTTACCAGCTCAGTAGTGTTGGTAACTTCTTTTTGTATATCGACAATTTCTTTTACCCAATAAGGCTGTTCATAGTGGTCGCCATCATTTTTTGATTTATAGTACCAGTGAGCGGCTAGACCATACATCGCCTCCTCATGCATTTCTTGGGTCCTAATTTGAAATTCAGTTGGCTTTCCTTCAGGGCCAAATATGGTTGTATGTAAAGAGCGATAGCCATTGGGTTTAGGAACAGCAATATAGTCTTTAAAACGATTAGGTTTAGGTTTCCAGATGGTATGGATAACACCTAAGACTTTATAACAATCATCTATAGTAGGGACAATAACACGGAGGGCAAAAACATCATATATTTCGTTAAACTTTCTATCCTTTTCCTGCATTTTTTTAAAAATGCTGTAGAGATGTTTAAATCTTGCCTCGATTTCATAATTAATATTTGCTTCTTGTAGCTTGGGAATTAGGATGCGTTTAACTTTTTGAAAGAATTGTTGCCTTTCTAACTTTTTCTCTACTTCATATTTGTATTCGAGCTCATTATACTTCTCGGGGTACAGATGTTTAAAACAAATATCTTCCATTTGCCATTTAAGCCTTTCTATACCTAGAAGTCCAGCGATGGGGGCATATATTTCTAAAGTTTCCGCTGCTATTCGGCGTCGTTTTTCCTCACTTAAAGCATCCAGAGTGCGTAAATTATTTAAACGATCACAGAATTTAATAAAGATTACGCGGAGATCACTAGTCATAGCGAGAAACATTTTTTTAAGATTTTCTCGATAGCGCTCTATCCCACGGTACTTAATTTTACCTAATTTAGTCACACCTCTTACTAAGTTAGCGACGTCAGCGCCAAACTCTGTTTCAATTTCTTCTAAAGTTCTTTCCGTGTCTTCAGGAACATCGTGTAAAATACCCGCAGTTACTGTAGCTAAGTCTGCTCTTATTTCAGCTAAGGTATAGGCAGTGTGCAAAGGATGATGTATGTATGGTTCTCCACTTTTTCTGGTTTGACCTTCATGGGCCTCTTTGGCAAAATCAAAAGCCAATCTCAGGATGTCTGTGTCTACACCCGGATTATTATCTTGGAACTTTTTAATTATCCGGTCTATGGTCATAAATATTTTAATATTAGCTTTTCTATGTTATAATTTTAGTATATTAATTATAGCAATAAAGAGGCAGTTTTAAAAGCCCTGGTTTATTAAAATGAAATTAAAAAAACAAATACTAATCGGTATATTTTTGAGTCTATCAATATTTTTGTTCGCTAATTTTACTTTTGCTCAAGATTTTGGAGTTGATGTTGTTGATAGTACTATAAATTTGGAAGCAGGTGAGCCTAGAGAGATAATAGGACGTATTATAAATATTGCTTTGAGTTTTCTAGGTATTATAATACTTAGCCTGATGATTTATGCTGGTTTTCTGTGGATGACTTCAGGGGGTGAGGAAGAAAAAATAAGACAGGCTAAGGGAATTTTGAAAAATGCTATTATTGGCTTACTTATAACTCTTTCTGCCTGGGGTATAACTGTGTTTATTTTAAATCGTTTATATGGTGCAAGTATGGGTGGTGGATCAGGTAGTAATATCCCTAGCGGCAGACCTAGCTTAGGTGGTAATTATGGTTTAGGAACTATGGGTAATTGCTCGGTTGAGTCAGTTTATCCTGAAAATAATCAAAAAGATGTTCCTCGAAATACTTCGGTGATGGTTACTTTTAAAGAAACAGTTGGTCTTTCTTCAGTTTGTATGGATGCTACTGGTTCTTCTTGTGCTTGTAACAATGGAAGCTGCTCACTTCTTAAGCCTGAAGTTGTTAGAATATTTTCTGAAGACCTTGGTGATGCCTGTGGTGAATCTTGTCCAGATATAAATACAAATGTAACAAATGTTTCTGTTTCTGTTTCAGCTGATCAAAAAACACTAGTATTTACACCTAGTGCCTATTTAGGTTCGGCGGATAAAAATACTAACTATGGTGTAAGAATAAGCTCAGCCTTAGAAAAATCTAATGGTGGTTCAATGTTTAGCTCGTGTAGCACTAAAGATCTTTATTGGGGCTTTGAGGTAAGCAGTAAGTTAGATTTGAGCCCACCTATAGTTGTAAAAGGTGGCTCATTTCCGCCAGCTGATAATCAAAAAGATGTAAATAGCACAGTAAGTAGTGCTCTTAGCGCTAAGGCTGAAATTTTTGTAAAAGATTGTCCTAGTACATATAAGTCAGCTGAGCTTATCTCAGTGAGCCCACAAGCTGAGGTTGATTTATCCTACCACGGTCTCATAAATAGTTTTGCTGTTGTGGTTCCGGCTGATGCTGAAAATAAGGCGCAGCTATTTAATGCTAGTAGTAATGCTCTTTTGGGGGTAGCTGATTTTGATGATCAAGATGTAGTAAATTTTAATGGTTATTTCGCCCTTAAAGCTGAAAACAGGGCAGTAGGTAGTAGGTGGGATTTAAAAATAAGTCCAGAAAGAAAAGCCGACTCTCTTACTATAGCGAATGAAAAGTATATTTTTGCAAATAGTTCTGAGAATAATAATATTTTAGTTAATGAGGGTGCTTGTAATACAAGCGCTCAAGCAGAAAACATCCAAGCTAAAATTAGCGGTCACCCAGAAATTAATGTAAGCCGAGAGGGAAATAAAGTTTTGTTACGCGCTAAAGTAGCAGGAGAGCAAGGTAATAATATTTCTTTAAGTAGTAGTAATAGTAATGCCCTAGAGCTAAAATCATTTTCGGAAGGAAGTTCTGCTAAAAGTTCTTATGCTATAAGGGATAAAAAAGATGTTCCTATTAATACAGTAATTAAAGTTAATTTTAATGAAGCAATGAACCCGGTCACTTTATCAGGTCCTGCCTCTACAGTTGCTCCTTATGTAAGAGTGGTAAATGCTAGTCCCGAGGCCTTGGGTGCTGCAAATACCTGCTCCGCAGATAAAGATTGTAGGTCTTATAAGTGCGAAAATTCTTCTTGTGTTGGCGATTATTTAAATGGAAGCTTTATGTTAAGTAGCGCTTATCGGACTTTAGAATTTATTTCTGATATTGAATGTGGTATCAATGGCTGCGGTGAGAAAGTATATTGTTTACCACCTAGTAGTAAGCTAGCCTTAGAAATAAGAGCAGCTGATTTAAATATTTGTAATAATGATCAGGATTGTTTAGCTTTTAGTCCATATAAAAAATGTGTTTTGGGAAATAGCTTAAGCTATAAGACTTGTCAGGATAATAATTCCAGGAATTATCCCTTGGCTAATTTAGCTACTTTAAATGGTGTAACAGACTTAGCCTTTAACTCTCTTGATGGTAATAGAGATGGAGTCTCCAGTGGGCCGATAAATTATTTCAGTGAAAATGATGGCGATACAAATAGTAGAGATAGTTATCGTTTTTCTTTCTTTACCAGTGATCAAAAGGAACTGTCAGCTCCTACTATAGGGGCAATCTCTCCTAGCAGCGGTAGTACGGATATATTAAATTTAAGTAAACCAGTAGAAATTACTTTTAACACTTTAATGATGGCTAGTACTTTGAAATCTGGTAGCGCCATTTTAGGATCTGGTGATAAGCGAGTGCAGCATAAGCTACTTAATTTAAAAACTTCAGTAGAAACACCTTTGGGTTATTGGATAGTGAGCACTGATAAAGATATAGAACCTCTAGATGGAGTAAATGACACTACTGTTACTGAAATAAGGCACTCACCCTTTGCTGAAGCGGTAAGTTATGGTGCTCAAGTGGGCTCAGGAGTGAAAGATATTTATCAAAATTGTTTTAAACCTAGCTCCGGCCCTGGTTGTCAGGCAGATTTTGAGAACCCTTCTTGTTGTTTTGGTCTTCCGACTAGCGAATTAGGAGGCAATGGAGCTTGTAAATAATTATTTGTAATTAACAATAAAATATAATTTTGTGAAGAAAAATTTTTTCAAAAAATCTTTAATATTTTTATTAACCCTAGGGATATTCTTTGGAATTCGTTTTGTTTTTGCTCAAGACTTTGGCACAAGCGAGGTGGATGCTGGTTTGGGAGGATCTTTAGCCGGAGGCGACCCACGTGAAATGGTGGGGCGTATTATCAATATCGCTCTAGGTCTTTTAGGTGTTGTTGCTCTTGGTCTTATAACTTACGCTGGTTTTATCTGGATGACCTCAAATGGTAATGAAGAACAAATAGCAAAAGCCAAAAAAACCTTAACGTCGGCCGCTATTGGTCTAGCGATTATCTTATCCGCCTGGGCGATTACTACTTTTGTTTTAAATCAATTAGGAGGCGCAACGCAGGGTGGAAGTGGTAGCTCAATTTGTGTTGATGGCAGTACGATGTCTTGTGGCTGTGGTGGAGCAATGTATTGTACCGCTGGCACTTGGGGATCTTGTATAGGATCTGATTGTAGCTCAGGAGGGGTAGCTGGCCCTAGCTCTTGTGATGCTAGTCCTAACCCTGGTTGTCAGGCCAATAGTGATATATGTGCACCTAGTGATTATTGTAATGATAGCTGTGCTTGCGTTCCTCGGGGAAGCACGGGTGATTCTTGTAATTTAAATAATGAAGGAGGCACTTGTAATGCTAGTGATGAGCTTTGTGGGGAATTTCTTTCTTGCGATCCTGACTCCTGTACTTGTACTGGCCCCCCAGTAATTACAAATATTAGCCCTGCTGGTGGTTTTTGTGAGGATGATGTAAATGTTTCTTGTCAAAACGATAGCCAGTGCAATGCTTTTTGTAACAAGAGCACTCCTAATGGAGCGGTTGGTAATTTAGTAACTATTTTAGGCTCTGGTTTTGGGGAATATCAAGAGGGCATGTCTCGTGTTTTATTTAGTCCTAATGTCTTAGGACGTAGCCCATTAGAAATAAATCCAGCTTGTGTAAATACTTGGACTGATAATCAAATTATAATTTCTGTACCTAGTGGAGCTTTAAATGGAGAGATAAGGGTGAGCCGAGCAGATGGTTTAGAAGATACAAGTAGCAATGATTATGGTCCAATTTTGCCAGACTTTATTGTTAACAATATTGTTCGTCCTGGGTTGTGTACGGTTAGTCCAAATAAAGGTTTATTGGGAGAAGATTTTGTTTACCAGGGTATTAATCTTTATAGAGGTAAAACCTATTTTGGTAATTATAATAATAATGTTGAGGCCTTAAGTTCTGACTTTAGCCATGCTAGTGGTTTATCAGGTAGGGCCAGTTTATCAAATATTAGAAATGGTCAAGCTGATAGTTTTGTTCGTTCTTTAGTGGGAAACAATAATGAAGCTAGTAACTATTTAAGAATTATAAAAGAGCCAGACCCAAGTGACGGACCTTATATTATCTCCTTTTCTCCGGAATCAGGTAGAGCGGGGCAATATGTGACAATAAATGGTAGTAGTTTTGGTGCTAATCAGAGTTCTTCTCACGTTTATTTTGGCTCTAAAGAAGCAGAGTATAACTTTCCTTTAATTTGTGCTAACTCAGTTTGGACCAACAATCAAATCATTGTAAAGGTTCCTGAGGGCCTAAGTAATGGAAATTATTTCATCAAGCTTGATATAGGGGGAAAGACTATAGATACAAACAATCTTAACCCCAATACCTTCAGAGTAGATGATAGCATTGCCCTTAAAACAAGTTTGTGTAAAAGGGAGCCTGAGAGTGGAACCATTGGCACTTCTGTTAAATTGTATGGAGAATATTTTGGCGAAGAAAATAGACCAGGTTTAGCGACTTTTTATAATAATAAAAATTCTAGTGGGATGATTTCAAAAGAAAATAAGGCTGATGTTATGACAGTTTCAGTTCCTGAGGGAGCTATTTCAGGGCCACTTAAAGTAGTTAAAAATAACCAATGGGGAAATGAACTCGGTTTCAGTGTTTCTAGTTGTAAAACAAACGATGATTGCTTAGGGCAAGTTTGTTGCCCGGCTAATACCTATAAAAGTGGACGCTGTGTAGCTAGTAGTCAAGACTGTTTAATAGATATCCCTAGCTCAGTTTTTGAGTGGGACTTTAGCACTGCTTATAAGGTGTCAGAGATTAGTGACCCTAGTGAAAGTTGTAATACTTTAGCTAGTTATTATGGTGCTTGTCAGACAGGTATATCATGTCCTAATGCAGCCGGTGTCTGCTCTCCTTATCCAGGGGGAAGCAAAGCAGTTGTCGCTGAGTGTGACTATTCTTGTGCCTCTGTCCCTGGTTGTCAAAGTGGACTAGGTTCAAGTATCTGTAGCTATGATAACAATATAAATAAATGTGTAAAAGATGGTGCGGCTGGTACTTGTAGTCTTCCCCGAAGTCAGAAGTTTTTGATTGCTGGCGTTGATTATGACTTCGCTTTAACTTGTAATAATGATAGGAATTGGCAGCTTAAAACAAACACCTCTTGCCCTGATAACTGGGAAAGAGGAGCGGCTAATATTTGTGTAGATAAAAATTCAAGTTGTGATGTTTGTGAAATCGGCTTAAGTTGTCAAAAGGTTGGCACTGAAGGTCGCTGTGTTTCAGAAACAGTTTGCCCTAGTGGTTCTGAATGTGAGCCGAGCGGAGAAATTGGCAAACCTGATGTCTGTCTTAGTCTCGATGACGCTAGTTGTGACTGTTGTTGTGAGATAGGTAATAGCGCCAGAGACTGTTGCGCTCCGCTTGAATGTGAAGGTACTTGTGGCAGTGATACCAGCGACGATGGCGCTGGCTTTGGAGTTTGTTCTGGTTGCGCTGGTGCTGGCAGCACCCAAGTGCAGCAAGACGCTGCTTGTAACTGTGAGATAACAAGTGGACAGTTCTGTGCCATAGATTCAAATAGTCCCCAAGGTTATTGTACTGATTGTAGCGGACTTAAGGATGAGGCAAGTTGCAACCTTCATAGTTCAGTTTGTTGTTTTGACGCTAGAACTGATACTTGTCGTGGTGGCTCGGGAACAACTATAAGTGATAATCCTAATCATCCTGAATATGGTTACTGCGCCTACTATAGTTGCGATAGTGAAGATAGCGCTAGCTGTGCCTCAGAGAAGCCAGCTAGACTCGGTTTCTATAAAGATATTTATGCTTGTGAAAGTGGTTGTGCTTCAAATGAAGGTGATGTTTGTAATATTTACAATGGTCTAAAAGATAAATGTAGTGAGGCTCCATCTTGCTGCTATGACTACAATAGCAATGTTTGTCAAAGTGGCACGCAGATAGATAGTGGTGTAAATTTAGGATACTGCGCTTACTATGACTGTGGCGATCCTGGTGCAAATCCACCACAAGACCCTAATACATGTATTTCGGAACAGAAGTTAAGTGGTAGATTTTCTAAATTAGATAAGTGTATTTCCACTTGTGGTAATACTGGTGGAGGTTCAGGCAAAGACTGTTCTTCTAGTTTTGCAGTATCCACTTGTAATTTTGATATTTGTAATTACCCAGGTATGACTTGTAGGACTGAGTCAGGTAGTTCAGCTACCGATGCTTCAGATTGTGGTATTTGTTGTTGTGATCCTGGCAACCCTACTGCTTGTCAGACAGATGCTAATCCTGATCTTTATTGCCAGGCTAATACCGGAAATTGTAGTGGCGAGGGTAGAGGTCTTTGTTGTGGTTGCAGTCAAGATAATGAGTGCGGCAATCCATCTACTATAGGATGTGGATCTGACACTTGTTGTGAAGCTAGGCCAGAGGTAATTAATTCCATGCCTAATAGTGGTGATTTAAATGTATGTCGTAATGCTGTTGTTAAGATCAACTTTGATCAAGTAATGGATGTGGGCAGTTTTACTAGCGGAAATGTCCTTCTCTTGCAGCAAATGGACTATAGAGAAGGTGTTTGCCCTGAGGGAAGCTTTGCTTATAAGACTGACGCTATTTCAAATAAAAAAGGTTTAGCTTCAATTATTGATAAAATAAATTTAAGCATCAAAGGTTTTATTGCTCGCGTCTTTAAAACCAATCAAACAGCCTTGGCTAACTTTGATGAAAGTAAGTTATATTGTGCTAGTAGCGTGGATGTATCTAGTGAGAATATGGATAAAGAGACTTCTATAAATATTTTACCTAAGAAATTATTAGCACCTAACACAAACTACTTCCTAGTTATAAAAGGAGATGAGGATTTAAATAGCCAAACAGGAGTAAAGGCGGTGTCAGGGATTGGTTTAAATGGCAAAGGTCTAATTAGTGGCGACTCCTCTACTGAAGGAGAGAATCTTAAATTTAATAATAGTATTTATAAAAATTCTCATATTATTCAATTTAAAACCCTATCAGACAAAGAATCTAATTCTGGTGTTTGTGCTATCGATAGTGTAGGGGTTGGCCCAAGTTCATATCTTTTCAATACCACAGAAAATAGTATAGATGAAAACGATAGCGACCCCAGTGACCCTAGTTTTGACACCAAAAGAGATGGTGATAAAGTATTCTCTGCTTGGGCTTATAGTGCTGACAAGCAAGTAATTCAGCCGGTAACCGGCTACTTCTGGCGCTGGAAGTTTGAGCTTAGTAACAGTGATGTTGCTAGTACGCAGTATATAGAGGGATTAGATGCAAACAGAATAATGGTCAAAGCTAACACAGGAGTAACAGATGCAGAGACAAGACTTAGGGCCACAGTAGATATGACTAGCTTTTTAGGAGGAAATAGCCAAGCTGACTCTAGTTGTGTTTGTTCTGACAGTTTTTGTTCTAGCAATTGTTTAAATGCTTTTTCAAGCGGAGATAATCTAAGTAGTAGCAGTAATATCTATATTTTTATTTGTAACAATCCTTGGCCACCAGTAAATAAGGATGGTTCTTGGCGACCGTGGATAGATGAAAATAACTGCGCTGGTGCTATTGGAGGTGATAATTGTATAGAGTTTAGCTATAAGTTCTACTATTGTCGTGATGCTGGTCAGCCTGGAACCTTCGATGACTTACCTGCTATATCTAATGAAGCGGTTATAAGAGGGCAAAGCAATGTCTTAAGTTGTAGTACGGACGGATCTCCTTGTGCTGGTTTAAACACTCTTTGTGGAGCTGATAGAAATGGTGATGGTTCGCCTGATGGCAGGTGTGTTTGGAGCGTCTTGAAAGAATCTTATTTTTTCCGAGAGAAAGTTCTTAGTCCGGCAGAGATAACTAGCATTACCGATACTAGAATAGGGAAAGAGCTTTTAATTGATTTTAAGTCTGCAAGCTCAGAAGTTAAGGCCTATAAAATATATTACGGAGAGGCTGGTAAATCAATAAATAATTCTCGTCAGGTTTCAGTAGAAGATGCTTCTTGTGCCCTTGTTGGCACAGAATATATTTGTCAGACTAAAATAAATAACTTAGAAAATAATAAGAATTATCAATTTAGAATATCAGTGATATCTACAAATGGCAGTGAAAGTATTTTAAGTAACGCTCTTGTAGCCAGTCCTAGTGATAAAACCCCGCCACTAGTAGCGACTAATTTCAAGTTAGAGGATTTAGGTGATGAGAACTCCTTAAGGTTTACTTGGGATGCCGCGGGGGCAGACGTAGCTCGCTATCGTCTTTATCGAGGAATAAACAGTGGTCTTTATGGCGAGTCCTATGATAGCAGGGATGCTAGTAACTCTATAGCTCTTTCTAAATCAACATTGAGCACAGGGAATAACTATTTCGCGCTAAGTGCTTTAGATGCTTATGGTAACGAGAGCCAGAAATCTAGTGAACTTAATTTTTATATTGAGTAATAAAAAATATTTAATTTTAAACACGATATTAAATGAATAGTATGAAAAATAAAATTGTATGGCAAAATATCGCACTTAGTTTTGCGGCTTTGTTAATTATTTATCTTTTTGCCCTTGTTCCTTTTCAAAATGTAAAGGCTCAAGATGTTGCGTCAAGCCAAAATGATGCTATAGGTATCAGAGTTATACCTAACCCTAACCACTATAGTGTTTCTCGTTGGTATGAGAGTCAGGGATTTTCTGGTTCCCCACAAGCCCTAACAGTAGATGGCTATGATGCTTTGCGCGACGGGCGCACGGTATATATAAACGCAGCCCATGTTGTGCCTCAAGATAAAACAATATATACAAATATTTATTTAATATCATATAACCAAGATCAAAGTCATTTGACTACTGACATCTTGGGACAGATAATTTCTCATTGGGAATTTAATGATAATTTAGATGATGAAGATGCAACTTGTTCTATTTCGGCACTTAAGTGTAGCTCTGATGTAGACTGTCCAGATTCTCAAGTTTGCTCTTTAGCTAATGGAACCTGTCAGCTCGAGAAAAATAAAAATTGTCAGGTTGACGATGATTGTCCCACAAACTTTTTTTGTTCCAGTTTAAAGTCTAAGATAATTCGTGATTTAAATAGAGTAGGAAAGATAGAGGAGTTAAGAGAGGGGCTAGCAAAATATCGTGAAAAAAATGGTCGCTATCCACAGCTTAGCTCTGGCACTTATTTACCAGGAGCAAGTACTAGTCTTTGGCCAAGCTGGCAGGAAAGTTTTTTACCTATGATAAGTATGAAGAAAAATTTTCTTGATCCTATCAATAGATTAGGTCCTTGCGATGGCTATGATAATAAGACTTGTTGGAACAAAGATAGGCAAAGTTTTATATTTCCTAAAGAAAATATTTCTTTAAAGCTGCCAAATGATAGCTATGCCTTGGTGTACACTACCAATGATTCAGGCTCTGAGTATAATTTATGTGCTGTTATGGAAAGTCGTGATAAAAATAATCCTCATCTAGGTTATAGCTTAAGCCCTAATGATCCTGAGGGAAGTGATTGTGTATTGGCGACCGGAATTATTTCTGGCGGAAATGCTTCCAATAGGCCACCGCAAATAACAGCTACTGCTCTGGGAGGATCTAGTGGCTTAGAATATAATGGCTTTGTTAAAGCTAGTGACCCTGATAATGATCCTTTAAGCTGGACTCTTAGCTCTAGTGCGGACTTCTCTTCTTGGTCAGAAAAGCCATATATAAAAGCAACTAGCGATTCTTCGCAAAAGAAAATCTATGCAGCCCGAGCTGGTAACCCAGGAACCTATCCAATTACTATAACAGTAAGAGATGATAAGGGCCTTAGTGTTTCTGAAAATGGCTCTATAGTTATTAAGAAAGCTAGTACTTTAGCTGAGGCTAGTGAGTATATCTATAGATTAGACCCAGTAAATCAATTTAACTATAGTTTTTACGTTTCTGGAGCCGACAGTTCTCCAAATTACAGTCTAAGTCTTGTTAGTGGTAAAGATGTTCTATCCTTTGGCGGTATTGTAAAATCAGAGACTGCAGATGGTGTTAACCGGCTAAAGGTAAACTACAAAGGTACATTTAATACTAATATAGCTTTTGCTGAAGATAGTGAGTCTGTTTATAGTCTGAGCACTGAGGGTAATGAGGCTAGTCGTTTTATCATTAAGATTAAGGTAGATAGACCAGTTCTAGATTTTAATTGTGACAGTCAAGTTAGAATTGGACATGATTATAGCTGTTTCTTGGGTTCTAGTAGTCAGGCTAATCACACAGTTTCTTATAGCGCCTCTGGACTGCCCGCAGGCATAGAACTAATTAAATCAGAAGAAGATGATGGCTCTTCCATGTTTCATTTAGAGGGGATTTCTAGTGCAGAAATAAATAATCAAGAAATAAAAGTTAGTGTTAGAAATGAATATCAAACCGAAAATAGTAAAACTTTCAACCTTAGTGTTAACACTTATTGTGGGGATGGTATTTTACAAAGCCCTAACTCAGAAGGAAGAGGGGGGATGTATAATAATGGCTATGAGGCTTGTGATGGGGATGGTAATGTGGCTACTAGCGCTGCCGATAGTAGTAAAACCAGGCAGTATGGCTGCAATACCCCGGGAGGTTCTATAACTCCCTATCCTATACCTTCATATGACTATTGTATTTTTAAATCTCCTTTAGATGGCGGTGGTTATTGCGGTGATAGTTATTGCCAGGTGGGAATGGAGAATAAAACTAATTGTGCCTTTGACTGTGATCCAAGATATAATATTACAGACGAAGTTTTAGGAGGTGATGCTGAGCCTGATGGTTGCGTGAATGACTCCGAATGTCCAGATGGACATACTTGTGTAACTGGAGTTTGTGAAGCTAAGTGTTGGCAGGTTACTGAAACGGTGAATTATGTTGAATTTCACGAAGGAGACGCGACTAGGGCTAAGGTAAAATATAAATATATAGATAATATGTTTAGTTGGGGAAACGTTACTTATGGCGAACCTAGCATAACTGGTTGTGGGATTGACGGTCTTAACCACAATATCTGTGGAGATGGTGATTTAAAAAAAGATTGCACAATTATTAAAATAGATAATCCTGTTTGTGTAAGTTCCAATGAGATACAGTGTCCAGTTGGTTGCCCAATTTTTGTTAATTTAAACAAAACTACACCTAAAGGAATTAATCGTTGCGCAGATCGACAATGGTACGGAGGAGTTAAATGGCATGAAAGAGATTTATATGCATGTCGAAATGATCAGAAAGCTTTGCGCTGTTATGATAGCCCTTGCCAGTCCACTTTAGGAAGCACATCCTTAGATGGTCGCATGGATGCTAGTGGTAAATGTGTAAAAAATATCCCTTCCCCTCCCCCCCCTGAACCTGAGCCAGAGTGTTATTATTTGGAAAGAGAGGTTCAGTGTGATCTTCCTCAGTATCTTCATACGCCAGATCAATGTGATTGGAGTTATCAAAAAGTAACCGTTTCTTTTGAAGACCGCTCACCAGGGCAAGGTTGTTATTTAAGTACACAATGCTGTAGATAGGGAAGAATGAGCTAAGTTTTAATATTTATAAATAGATAAATATATAAAAAAAAAACAAATTATAATTATCTCAATTATGTTAATGGCTGTTATTGCTATAGCATTACTACTGATTTTTACGTCTTCAGATAAAGAGCCGGGATATGAAGCTGATTTTGTATACGAAAGTTACACGCCTGAATTTATGAATGCTCAGGAAAAAAATAGTTTTAACTTGCCGGAAGATTCAAAAATACAGGTTCTAAAAAGAGACGAAAGTGGACAGGTTGATGTTTATAAGATAATACGTGAGGACGTAGATGTTGAATATAATCTAGAAGCTTTGCGCCGACCACCTAGATAGAGATAATAAAAAGATAAATAGCTCATAGTTTAGCTATTTGTCATTGCAATGCTTTTTCGTTATAATACAATAATAATGATTATAAATTAAAAATTATGTTTGAAAATTTAAACAATGAAGAGCGGGGTGCTGCTAATCTTAATCAAGGTGCGGGACCTAGTAATCAAGCAGAGGTAGACGATATTTTTGCAGATACTGACACAGCGCCTGTTAAGGGAGCTTTAAATGAAATTCCTAGCAACAAACAAGCTGAAATTTCAACCCGACGAGTGGGTTTAAGTGCTCGTGACGATGCTTATGAGGAAGAAGATGATAAAAAAGGGAGCAAGGTTTTTACTATCATAGTGGCAGTTATGGTTTTAGTGATAGTAGGACTGCTTGGTTTTTTAGTTTATAACAAATTCTTCAAAGCTGATGATGAACTAATAATTCCTGCAGATAATAATTTAGTAGTAGGTGATGTTAATGAAAATAATAATGATCAACTTGAAGATATAGATAATAATAAGGAGGATGACGTGTCTAATTTTATCCCTCTTGTTCCTGGTGGCGAGGACCCTGAAGCTAATTTAGGAGAGGGCGAAGGTGCTACTCCGGGGGGTGAAAATGATGATATGTTTATCGTTGACTCAGACGGAGATGGCCTAAGTGATAGCGAAGAGTTACTCTACGGAACTAATCCTTTGTTAGCAGATACCGATGGTGATGGTTTAAATGATTATGATGAGGTAATGATACACAAGACAGACCCTCTTAATCCAGATACCGATGGTGATGGTCTAAGTGACTACGAAGAAGTGATGATATATAAAACAGACCCTCTTAATCCTGATACCGATGGTGATGGTTACACTGATGGTGAGGAGGTAAATAGCGGACACAATCCCTTAGGAGAGGGAAAGTTGCTTAATCCTGATGCTGATAATAAAGAAGTGAGTAGCGGACGTATTATTAAACTTGAAGCAGAATTACCAGGATTCTAATTTTGACCTCTGTGTATTAATTACTATCTCTAGAACTAGTAGTTAATATTAAAATTTAAATAAAATGACCAGCTTGAGGAATAGAAATGATAAAATAAAGCCTAATGCATCCAAAGCTTCGACATCTAAGCTAGCCTTGGGTGTCCATTTTATGCCAAAAACAAGCGAAAAAAGTTTTAAAATTTGGTTTATACTCGGTATATTAATCTTTCTTTTAATTATAATTTTATTATTGGTACTTATATAGCTAGCTATGTTTAGCAAGAAAAAAAAAGAAATAGTAAAAAAAGATAAATTAAAATCTACCATAGATCAAGATTTAATTATCCATAATATGCCTAGAGGGCTGGCTAGGAAAAAGGCCTCTTCTTTTGGTTTTAAGGCAGACAGCAATAGTGGCTCTCAGGAGTTAATTAAAGGAGAGTCTGGAAATTTTAAAAAGGTTGGCGCAGTGATTATTGCTTTTGGTGTTATTTTAATTGCTGTTTTAATTTTCCTAGCCTATCGCTATATTGTAAATCCTAAACCAAAAACTACTCAACCTAATTTTAATAATCCTGTGGTAGAAGATGATAGGAAGGAAGATTTAAAAAAGGATGATATTAAAGAGCCTGATTTAGATCTAGAGGTAAATACTAGCACGGAGGTAAGTGTAGATGACG
>CAYIZC010000007.1:0-16126 GCA_964367805.1 uncultured Gammaproteobacteria bacterium | reverse complement strand
TCTAAAATGTGGGAAAGATATTGATTATTTAATTTTCTTAATTATTAATTACAATCTATCATTTAAAATAAAAAAAAGCAATAGCTTATCTCTTTGTTGCTACTTTTTACTCTTTAATATATTATTAAAGCCATGAAGTATTATTTTATACTAGGTAACAATCCAGCTCTTTCGCTAGCTGAACTAATTAGTGTTTTAAAGCCTAAAGAGCAGACTCTTTTAGAGCCTGATTTTTTATTACTAGAGCTGGACCAAGAAATTGATGCTCCTAGCCTAATGAATCACTTAGGTGGTGTAATTAAAATTGGTCAAATTAAAGAAGAGTTAAAACTCTCAGAACTAAAGAGCGATATCTTATCTACTTGTTTTAAGCTAGCTTTAGATAAAAAGAAATTAGTTCCCTCTGGTAAGTTTAATTTTGGTCTTTCAAATTATAGCAAAAGCTTAAATTTAAATAATAACCTAGGTCTAGAGCTTAAAAATGAATTTAAGAAAAAAGAAATAAGTTCAAGACTAGTCACTAGTCGAGATAAAAAGCTATCTAGTGTTGTTATTACCCAAAATAAGTTAGTTAGGAAGGGAATAGAATTAGTATTTATTATAGAAGATGACAAAGCCTTAATAGGGGAAACACTAGCAGTACAACCCTTTAAGTCTTTATCTTACCGGGACTATAGCCGGCCGGCTCGAGATGATAAGTCAGGCATGTTACCACCTAAGTTAGCTCAGATTATGTTAAATCTAGCAGAAACTAAAGATAGGGATGCTGTGATTTGTGATCCTTTTTGTGGGTCTGGCACAGTTATCACTGAGGCGATGTTAATGAGTTATAAGTCCTTGCTGGCCTCTGATAAATCCCCTAAGGCAATGGATGATACTAGGAAAAATATAGAATGGATAAGGGATAAATATGACATTAAGGATGCTAGAGTTAAGTTTTTAGTCAAGAGTAGCCTGGACTTATCCAAGTTTGTTAAGAGTGAAAGCGTAGATGCTATAGTTACTGAGCCATATCTGGGTCCACAAAGAGGACAGCTTGATTTTGAAAGCATTACTAGCGAACTTGAGTATTTATACTCCCATTCTATAGAGGAGTTTTATAAAGTTCTAAAACCAAGGGGGAGGGTGGTTATGGTTTGGCCCATGTTTTATGGTAGTCGTTTAATTAACCCTAGTATTTCTAAGTTTAAGCTAATAAGCCCCCTGTCTAAGGATTTAGGGATAGATCCAATTATTAAAAAATATATAAATTCTAGGGGAAATATTGTCTATGGTAGGCCGGGGCAAAAGGTGTTTCGCGAAATTGTGATTCTAGAGAAATAGCTAAGAAATAAAGTTAAAAAAAGACTGCCCAGTGAACGCAGTCTTTTTTCTTTATGAAATTGTAATAAATAGTATTATTTTTTTTATTTTCCGATTAAAAAATTACAGACATCACCATCTTTTACCACATAATCCTTGCCTTCAGTTCTAATTAGGCCAAGTTCGCGAGCCCTGGCTTCACCGCCGCATTCTAGCATCTTTTCCCAGTCAATTACCTCGGCTCTAATAAAACCTTTAATAAAGTCGGTGTGTATCTCTCCGGCTGCCTCAGGGGCCTTTGTGCCCTTTAAAATAGTCCAGGCTCTAGATTCCTCTTTACCGGTGGTAAAAAATGTTTCTAGGTTGAGTAGTTTGTAAGCGCTTTGAATTAAGCGATCGAGGCCACTTTCTTCTAAACCTAGTTCTTTTATAAATTCAGCTTGATCTTCTTCGGGCAGACTAATGATTTCCTCCTCTAGCCTTACATTAATTTTTAAAACATCTTCTGAACTAGGATTTAGCAAGTCCTTATCATAAGTATCGTCTATATTTAATAAATACAAAATAGGCTTAACGGTCAGAAGATTTAAGGTTTTAACAAAAGGAGCCTCCTCTTTATTGAATTCTAGCTCACGAACAGCTTTGCCCCCTGCTAGTTGTTGATAGATTCGCTCTAAAGTAATTATATTAGCCTTTATTTCCTTATCTCCACTTTTTACATCCCTCCTTAGCCTCTCTAATCTTTTTTCAACTGTGGCTAGGTCAGCGAAAATAAGCTCCATAGCAATGGTTTCCTTATCCTCTTCTGGATTAATCTTTCCTGAAACATGGATAATATTTTTGTCTTTAAAGTCTCTTATCACTTCACAAATTGCGTCACATTCACGAATGTGAGCTAAGAATTTATTACCCAAACCTTCTCCTTTGGAGGCGCCGGAAACAAGACCAGCTATATCGACAAATTCAATAGCGGTAGGAATGACTAATTTTGGTTGTGACATTTTAGCTAAAGCCTCTAAGCGCTGATCTGGTACTTTCACCACACCAACATTAGGGTCTATAGTACAAAAAGGATAATTCTCAGCATCTACCCCTTTTTTTGTTAAGAGGTTGAATAAAGATGATTTTCCCACGTTAGGTAGGCCGACTATTCCAATAGATAGTGACATATGATTTATTGTATATTTATAGTTTATTAATTTTGATATGCATTATGGGGTAAATTAAAAATAAAAAAAAGAGGCCCATATCACGCCGGCCTTTATTATATAGTATAACTTTAATAAATACTAGGCAGTGGATGAGCCTCATCCTTAATAAGACTAATTCTTAGCATTATCAAGGCATAAGCCTTACTGACTTAAATAGCTTTTTTTACTCCCACAAATTGGTTTATAATTTTCTTGATAGGCTTAATAAAACTAATTATGAAAGTCTTTTTTAGATTTCATTATTACTTATTAAATTATCAACTAGGGCAATTTGCTATTACAATTCTGTCACGTCAGCGTTGACAGGGATATAAGGAGTTTAAGTATTTTTAAAGATCTACCCCTATTATACTATTTTTTATTTAAGTGGTCAACTAGACTAGACTTAAAAAGATGATTTTGGCAAATTTAGCTTATATTAAAGCAAAAACAGCTTAATTAACATCTTAAGTCTAAGCTAGCCTAGACTTAAAGTTTTAGTTTATACACATATAACACAAGTTATCCACAAGACTTGTCAAGTTTTTTAGAATAAATAAAAACCCTAAAATAGGGTTTTGAGGCTCGAGTGGGATTCGAACCCACGAATGACAGTTTTGCAAACTGCAGTGTTAGACCACTTCACCATCGAGCCTAGATTTATATCGTCCAGTTTAACTCAAAATGTTTAAATTGTAAACCACTGTTAAAAAGTGTGGTCAATATTATTATAAATTCCAATTAGGATCGATAGATATTTTGGAATAATGTTTAGCTTTATTTTTTGCCGCTTTAAAAACAGCCGCGCTGGCTATCATAGCAGCGTTATCAGTAGTGTATTCTAATTGTGGTCTAAAAAATTTAACATCTTTTAGTTTTTGGCTTATTGTGACCTCTAAGTCTTTCCTTAATTTTAAATTAGCGCTAACGCCACCAGAGAGCATAATACTTTTAGCTTTATGTTCTATAGAGGCTTTAATGGTTTTACTGATTAAAACTTCTATAATAGCCTCTTGATAGTAGTAGCAGTATTTAGGAATATTTTTTTCCCAATTTTTATCTTTTTGTAGTTTATAAAGGAGGGCGGTTTTAAGACCCGAAAAAGAGAAGTTAAAAGTCTTGTCACGCATCATGGGGCGGGGTAGTTCAATAATCTTCTCCTCTTCTTTTGTTTTTTTGAGTTTTTCCTCGTAAATAGCAGCCTGCTGGGAGATTATAGGGCCACCAGGATAGCTTAGGCCCATCATTTTAGCAGCCTTATCATAAGCTTCACCTGCTGCATCATCTAGAGTCTCACCTATAATTTTAAGATTATGATTTTTGTTCATTAAAACTAAATTAGTATGTCCACCGGAAACAGTAAGTATTAAAGCAGGATAGCTCACCTCTTTTTCTAGCTCAATGAAGTTTGCGTAAATATGGCCCTCAATGTGGTTTACTTCAATAACAGGCTTATCCCAGGCATAGGCAAGGGTCCGAGCGGTTTCAAGGCCAGACATAAGAGAGCTATTTAGACCGGGCCCCTTGGTAACAGCAATATAGTCTATTTTTTTAGCTTCAATTTTTGCCTTTCGTAGAGCCTCATTAATGATGGGAATTATATGGGTAACATGTTCTCTAGCTGCCACCTCTGGTATAACACCACCATATTTTTGGTGGATGCTAATTTGAGAGTCAATTATATTAGATAATACTAAAATCTTATCAAGATTTTTATTTGCCTTAACTACTGAAGCGGCCGTCTCATCACAGCTTGTTTCTATTCCTAATATATACATATCTATTATTGTAAGGTATTTTAGATAAATAGCCAATATTGACAGTATTTAAGTTTATATATACAATGGTATTAAATCTAACACTACTTAGATTTTATTTTAGGAAAAATTGTTTATTGGTCCCTTCGTCTAGTGGTTAGGACATCAGGTTTTCATCCTGGCAACAGGGGTTCGATTCCCCTAGGGACTACAAGAAAAAATATCCAGTGAATGCTGGGTATTTTTTATTTTTATTTAGAGGTGAGAGTCTTCGATGAAATGATATAAAATAAAGCTTAATATTTTGTTAAAAATAGCTAAATAATGTATAATATGAACACAATTTAACAATATTATGAAATATAAATTATATACAACCTCGCACAAGGCTTGGGATGCAATGTTTTCTGCCATTTCGGGTGCCAAAGAATCTATTTATCTAGAGATGTATATTTTAGCAAATGATACAATAAAAACTCATGATTTTTTTAGTTTACTTAAACAAAAAGCAGAGGCAGGTTTAGAGGTGGCGGTAATTGCAGACTCATTTGGTAGTCATTCTCTAACATATAAATTTATAAGAGAGATTAGGGAGACTGGGGCGGAGTTTATTTTCTTTAGTCACTGGCTCAAAAGAAGCCATCGTAAGATACTTGTAGTTGATAAAAATATTGCTTTTTTAGGGGGAGTAAATATTAAAGAAGGAGCTAGGAATTGGCGCGATTTACAAATAAAAATAGCTGGAGCGCCGGCGAAGTTGTTGCTTAAGTCTTTTGCAAATTCATATTATCGGGCGGGAGGAAGAAAGGACTCTATTGTTCGCTTTGCCTATGAGCCCTTTCCTAAAAAAATTAAAAACTGGGTCTTGGATAATTGGCCAAATACCAATAAGAGATATAACTTAAATCGTTATTATCATAAAAAAATTTCCAATGCCAAACACTGTTTACAGATTGTTACGCCATACTTGTTGCCACCACGGTGGTTGCTAATAGCAATAGACGATGCTTGTCGCAGAGGCGTATTAGTGGAAATGATAGTTCCTAGAAATACAGATATAAAAGCGCTCGATAGAATGAATTTTATAAATGTTCATCGTTTAACAAAAGTGGGGGTTAAGATTTATATTGGCGAGGGCATGAATCATGCCAAATTAATGATGATAGATAATAATGAGGTGGCAATAGGTTCGCAGAATTTTGATATTTTATCTTTTAGACTTAACTATGAGGCTGGCATGTTTTCCCAACAAAAAAACCTAGTAGCAGATGTGACGGAAATAGTTAATAAGTGGAAAAATGAAGCAGTCTTATTTAAAGCAAAGTCCAAGAATATGAATTTTTTAGATAGAATATTCTTTAGTATTTTAAAAATATTTTATCCAATATTTTAAATAATTAAATCAAGATTATAAATAATAGGACCTTCTTTTAAAGTAAGGTCTTGTTTTTTTATTAATTTTACCCTATAATACTGGCAACCTAATTTTTAAAAAATACACTATGGCAGTTAACTTTATTAAAATCAGAGGAGCGAGAACAAATAATTTAAAAAATATAAATATTGATATCCCTAGGAACCAGTTAATAGTAATAACTGGTCTGTCTGGTTCGGGCAAATCGTCATTAGCCTTTGATACGATATATGCAGAAGGGCAAAGGCGTTACGTTGAATCTCTTTCTTCTTATGCGCGTCAATTTGTTGGCCTTATGGATAAGCCCGACCTTGATTTAATAGAAGGGCTTTCACCAGCAATATCTATAGATCAAAGAACGGTTGGTCATAATCCCCGCTCTACTGTAGGAACGGTTACTGAAGTATATGATTACTTAAGATTACTTTATTCAAAGTGTGGTGATCCTCACTGCCCCAATTGCAAGACGAAATTACAGGCGAGTTCTAAAGAAAAAAAAGTTGAAAAGATGTTGCGAGGCAAGGTGGTTAAATCGAGTAAGATAGAGCGTTTTTATAAATGCTTAAATTGTGAGTATAGTAGACTAGGCTTAGAGCCACGTGAGTTTTCTTTTAACTCTGGTCATGGTGCTTGTGAGGAGTGTACGGGCTTGGGAGAAAAAATGGAGCTTGATAAAAAATTAATTTTTAATGAGCGTTTAAGTATTTTAGAAGGTGCAATTAAACCCCTACCTTATTCAAGTTTAAGTAGCGGCAGTTTAATAAAAGGCTTAGAGGGTTTAGCCAAGCGCCATGATATTAATCTAAGAACAGCAGTTTCAGATTTAACAAAAAAAGACAAAGACTTAATTTTAGAAGGAGACACTGAGTTTGCTGGAATCCTGCAATATCTAAATGAAAGATATAGAGAGACTAAGTCAAATTTTGTAAAACTAGAAATTGAAAAAGCCATGCACAATGCTCTTTGCCCGGCCTGTTTTGGTGCTCGCTTAAAGCCAGAATCTTTAGAGGTTACAATAGATGATAAGAATATTTTTGCTATTACTAATTTAAGCATAGAGGATTGCTTAAGTTTATTTACTAGCTGGAGCAAAAATACTAAACTTTTCCTTGGCAAGGAAGAAATCGCCAGGCCGATAGTGGCAGAGATTATTAAAAATCTAAAACTAATGACAGATGTTGGTTTGTCGTATCTAACACTAGCCAGAGGGGCTAATACTTTATCAGGTGGTGAGGCGCAAAGGATTAGATTAGCTACTCAAGTTGGCTCAGCCTTGTCTGGCGTTTTATATATTCTTGATGAACCGTCTATAGGTCTACATCAGAAAGATAATGATAAGTTAATCAAGACTCTAAAAGACTTACGTGATAATGGTAACACGGTTATTGTTGTGGAGCATGATGAGGCCACTATGCTAGCAGCTGATTGTTTAATTGATGTTGGACCAGGAGCAGGTGAGCACGGAGGAGAAATTTTGTTTGTGGGAACGCCTAAAGATATAAAAAAATGTGAAAGTTCAATAACAGGCGCCTATCTTTCTGGTAAGAAAAAAATCGCTATAGCTAGTAAATTAAGAAAAGGAACAGGGAAAAGTATAGATATAATTGGTGCAAGTGAGCATAACCTACAAAATATTGACGTTAGCTTCCCTTTAGGAAAATTAGTAGTAGTAAGTGGTGTTTCTGGTTCTGGTAAGTCAACTTTAATGAATGATATTTTAGCCAATTACTTAAGTAAAAAGTTTTATCGCTCCAAGGCGGAGTCGGGAGCTTTTAAGAAAATCTTAGGAGCAGACAATGTGGGAAAGGTAGTAAATATTGATCAATCTCCTATCGGTAGAACACCGCGCTCTAATCCTGCCACATACACCGGTCTATTTACAGCAGTTCGCGACATATTTGCTAACTTGGCAGAAGCTAAAATCAAAGGCTTAGGAGCAGGACATTTTTCATTTAATGTACCAGGTGGTCGTTGTGAAAATTGTTCAGGCGATGGGGTGATTAAAATAGAAATGCAATTTTTAAGTGATGTCTATATTAGCTGTGATGTCTGTCACGGAAAGAAGTTTAAAGAAAAGATTTTAGAAGTATTGTATAAAGGTAAAAATATATTTGAAGTATTGGAGATGACAGTATCAGAGGCTAGAGAATTTTTTAAAGATACTCCAGCAATTTTGCAAAAACTAAACACTTTAGAGGAAGTGGGCTTAGGTTATATTAAGCTTGGGCAGAGTGCGACCACCTTCTCTGGAGGAGAAGCCCAAAGAATAAAATTAGCCACTGAACTTTCTCGTCGCTCAAATGGTAAGACTTTATATATTTTAGACGAACCGACTACCGGCCTACATTTTGCTGATATTGAGAAACTGCTTAAAGTCTTAAATCTATTAGTAGATCAGGGCAATACCGTTTTAGTAATAGAGCATAATCTAGAAGTGATAAAGTCAGCTGACTGGATAATAGACTTAGGTCCTGAGGGTGGAGTAAAGGGAGGTTTAGTGGTTGCAGAAGGCACTCCTACTCAAATTATGAATAATAAAAAAAGCCTGACGGGAGTCTATTTAAAAAAATTACTTAAGTAAATTACTTAAGTAAATATTATATTTTAGTAAGAAAAAAACAAAGCGACTTGCTTTGTTTTTTGGTTTTAAGAAATACTTATCAGTTCTAGTTTTCTAGTACTGGTGTTAAATAGAGCAAAGCTAGCTTGATAAAATATACCAGCCACATTACCAGGATTTATGAGCAAGGTGTTATTTTTATTTTCCAGCCATGGTTTATGACTATGGCCGTAAAATATAAAATCTAGCTTATCTTTTGAACCCTTAAGGACTTTGAGGATATCTTTAGATTTGTGACAAAAGCCAATTTTAAGTTTATCAATTTCAGTATAGCCAAGTAAATATTGAAAGTTTATATTAGTAAATCTATCCAGATCCTTGTAATTATAAGTTTCAGCATTGCCTTCTACTAAGAAAATCTCCCCGGGAAAACCAGTAGAGATAAATTTAAGAGTATCTTTACTACAAACATCACCACAACAAATTATTTTTGAAACTTTATTTTCCTTACAGACAATTAAGCATTTTTCCAGTTTGTTTAAGTTGTCATGAATGTCAGATATGATGGCAATTGTCATAGACTTATTTACCAGTTTTTAGTCTTATCTCATATGCCATTTGTTCTAATTTACGAAGATGGCCTCGAGATTGGTCATATTTTGTACGAAGATAGCCTGTCATATCAATATCCACTAACTGGGCCATTATGTTTTCAGCCTTAGCTTTAATTTTTGAAACTTCTTCAAACTTGCCTTTAGCCGCTTGATTGGTGGCATAGCGAACGAGTTCACCAACTAAATCACAAACACCACCAAAATATGATTCATAATCAAAATTTAGATTTGCTACTTCGTTTATGTCTTTTCCCGATATAACTTGGTAGAAAGTTTTAGCTTCTAAATATTCTTCAGCGGCTGCCCTATAGGAACCCTCTTTTTTTAGTCTGGCATCACCAAATTTATCAGCAAGATCTTTAAAAGAATCTTCCAACTCTTTAAAGCTATCATTTGCTTCTTCAAATTCCTCCCTTTGCAATTTAAAAATTATTTTTTTAGCATTAAATAAGAGACTATTTGAGGCAGTGATGATTTGCCTCCTTTCTGTCTCATATTTTTGATAGTCTTTTTTAAGTATTTCTAAAAATTCTTTATTTATCATAATATTGTTTTTGTTATTCTTTAGCTAACTCTAAAGACCTCCTCAAGAGTAGTATCACCATTTAAAGCCTTGAGTACCCCGTCTTGAAGAATGTTTAGCATGCCATTTTCTATAGCCTCTTTTTCAATTTGTAAATCAGTAACAGTATCACCTTGAATGATTTGACGAATACGAGGTGTCATCTCTATTGCCTCATATAGACCCAGTCTTCCTTTATAGCCCAGACTGGCACACTCTGGACAACCACGGCCCTGATAAAATTTTAAGTCTGTAGGTATGGCCACATCTTTATTTTTAATACCTGCCAAAATTTCTTTAACTCTTTCTAGGTCCTCCTCTGAGACACTTGCCTCTTCTTTGCAATGTGGGCAAATACGTCGTACCAATCTTTGACCAATTGAAAATTCCATAGAGTTGGCAAGAGCTTGTCTGTCTACTCCTAAGCCAACAAAACGAGATATAGCGCCAGCAGCACTATTGGCATGTATAGTGGAAAGAACCAAGTGTCCGGTCATAGAAGCCTCAATAGCAATTTTAGCAGTTTCTTCATCACGAATTTCACCTATCATCATTATATTAGGATTTTGTCTTAACAGGGAACGCATAGCTGAAGCAAAGGTATAGCCACTAGCAGCGTCAATTTGAGTTTGCATTATGCCAGGTAATTGATACTCAATAGGCTCCTCGACGGTAATAATTTTAATATCAGGCTTGTTAAGTTTATTTAACATGCTATAGAGAGTGGTGGTTTTTCCACTACCAGTAGGTCCGGTTGTAATAATAATACCTTTATTTTTCTTAAGAGCCTTGTTTACTGACTGCAGAGCAACAGAGCTAATACCAAGACTAGACATGTCTAATTTAGCAGCAGAGGAGGAAAGAACTCGGATAACGATAGATTCACCATAGCCACCAGATATAATTGAAAGTCGGCAATCAATTTTTCTGTCGTCGGGAAGATATACACTAAAGCGGCCATCAAAGGTAGCTTTTTTAATATTAGTAGCTGTTCCTGCTAAAATCTTAAGTTCTGAGAGTAGGGGTAGGTAGCTGGTTTTAGGTAGTCTAGTTATATCATGCATGATACCGTCAACTCTAAATCTAATAGCAACATCGTTTTCTGAGGGTTCAATATGGACATCACCAGCATCACTTATAACCGCAAGAGCCATAGTTAATTTTATAAGTTGAGAGGCAGGAAGAGCTAAAAGTTCTTTGTCTATATTACTTATATCTTTTTTAAGCTCCTTTGCCCTGTCTACCTCGCCTTGGTTTATCTTTATTCCTCTACCTATGGTTTGTGAGATAACAATGTCATAGAGTTCATTTACATAGTCAAAGTTACCAATAACACGATATATTTCTTCTAAGCTAGTTTCTCCATTTAAAACACGGAGTATGCCGTCTTGTAACATTGTTATCATGCCATTTTCTATAGCTTGCTGCATGATTTTAAATGAAGGAGCTTCATCTATAGTTAATTGGCGAATATCATCGCTAATAGTGAAAACTTCAAATATACCAGCTCTACCTTTATAGCCAGTAAAGTTACAATTTTCACAACCTTTGCCAGCTTGATATATTTTAGGCAGAGAGACAGGGGCGTCAATACCGGCCTTAGGAGAAATGACAGCTAAAATTTTATATATCAACTCTTCTTCGTCTTTAGCTAAAATTTGCTCCTGTCTGCAGAGTGGACATATTTTTCTAACTAGTCTTTGCCCTATAACAGCGTTTATAGAAGGAGCAAGGAAATAGGGCTTAACCCCTAAATCAGTTAAACGAGGAATAACACCAGAGGCATCGTTTGTGTGGAGGGTAGAAAGCACTAAGTGTCCTGTCAAAGAGGCTTGGATAGCTATTTCAGCAGTCTCTAGATCACGGATTTCACCAACCATAACAATGTTAGGATCTTGTCTTAAAATAGAGCGCAAGCCTTCTGAGAAATCAAAACCATACTTACTATCAACTTGGCTTTGATTTATGCCTGGTAGCTGATATTCTATAGGGTTTTCTAAGGTGATAATTTTGACTCCAGGGCGATTTAATTTATTTAAAATTGCATACAAGGTGGTTGTTTTTCCACTACCAGTTGGTCCGGTTGCAAGAATTAAGCCATTAGGCTTTGATATTTCTTTTTTTAGTATCTCTAAGGTTTGAGGCCTAATGCCTAGCATTTCTATATCTAAGGCGCTGGCCCTTGAATCTAAAATACGCATAACAACGCTCTCTCCATAGGCGGTTGGCAAGAATGAGCAACGCACATCTACATTGTGACTCTCTAAGAAAATAGTGAAACGACCATCTTGAGGCTGATTTTCAATATTTATTTTTACCCCAGCTAGTATTTTTAAACGTGATATAATTTTTTCCCATTTATTACTCTCAATAATGGCTGCCTCTTGTAAGACACCGTCTAATCTCAGGCGAATAACTACTCCCTTCTCTTCGGCTTCAATATGGATATCAGAAGCCGAAACTTTGAGTGCTGTAGCTAGCATTAAGGTGATAATATCACTAACATTTACCTCATTAATTTTTTCATTTAAACTTTTATAATTTACCAAATCATCTTGGAATTTGATAAGATCAGATGGTTTTATTTCTATGCCAGCATCATATTTTATAACTTTAGGCACAGAGCGGTAGACATCAAGAGCGTAGTCTAGGCTATTTCCTGACACTAGATAAATCCTTATATCAGCAAAGTATTTAGCCCCTAGATTTTCGGCTTCAGCTAAAATTTCTTTACTTGGCTCTAAACAGGCAATACGAATATTTTTGCCGTCATATAAGAAACAAACGGCTTTAAGCTCTTTTGCCCTATCTTCTTTTATTAAGCTAATTGCCTCAGGACTAATAGGAAAGCCAATTAAATTAATATAATCCATGTCGAGCTCACTGGCTCTTTTTTGTGTCTTTTTTTCAATCTCCTTAATCTTTATTTCTTTTTGCTTTTTCGCAAAAATGCCGGCGACGCTTTTTTCGTCGCCGCTGGGATTAAGTAAATTATCTATAGAATCATTTTTATTCATATGTTAGAGCAAAGAAGGATGAACTGAGTGGTGCTTATTAAGTGCTTATTTTTTTACCCTTCTTAGCAAAGACTCTTTCAAGCTTAGCTTGACCATTGCCATTTTTTAGTTCTACATAAATATTAGTCCAGGCAGCAATTTGGAAGGTTGTTAGGAAAGAGCCAACCGCTAGAACTAAGAAGAAGGCTAAAATTGCAAGTATTACAATAAGAGGAATGAGTGCGTAGTCAAGAGCAAAAATGAAGTAGGGTAAAATAAATATATAGAGCAGTAGTATGATTATAAAGCCAACTACAAAGCTAATTAAAAATAAAATGATACCCATCTCTAAACTTACTAACCAATTTTCAGTAAACATGTTCCAAGAGTTTTTTAAAGAGTCTAGAAAGCTGTCACCTTCTAGTACTTTAAAAGCAATGGCATACTTAATCATAAGAGAAAAAGCAATTGCTAGTGGAATAAAGACAATAAAGGCAAGTGTGTAGAGGAAGCTTAGGGAGATCGAGTATTTAGCCGATAAAATTAAAAGCGGTAGACTTATAATAGATAAGATAAAAATAACAGCTACGTTAATTAAAACATTTAAGCCTAAAACAGACCAAAAGTTTTTATGACCAGCTGTTATTAGCTTGCGAATACTTAAGTCAGATACCTTTCTTTTGCTGGTGCCTATTTTTTCTGAAGCTACTACTAATCCAGCTTGAGATGAGACAGAGAGCCAAGTAAATGAAATTAAAATTGCAGCTACAATAATAAGGACAGTTAAGGTATTTAAAATTGTTAAAATATTATAAGAAAATAGATTAACAAGACCGAGGAGGAATAAGCCTAAGGACTCTAGGCTTATTAAAATTGTATTTAGGTAATAGTAGGGATTTTCAAGTGCTCCAGATTGAAAGCTATTTGATAGAAATTGGAATTCAAAAGTACCACTGGCAGCTACTATAGAGGCGAAAAGCCCCAAGAGCCAAAGATATTTATGCTGCCAAGCAATATCCCAAGCTTTTTTAACGATGAGTCTGTATGAAAACATAAAATTTATAAGCTTGCCCTAAGACGAAGCTTGCTGATTAATTAAGATTGAAAAACTTACTAAAGTCTGATAGTATTATAACATATTATTTAGCATTACCCAAGATTTAAATTTAGATAAATAAGGATATATGTATTTTTGGCAAGAATTACAAAATAAAATTAAAGCTATTTTAAAATCAGACGATTTAGTTTTTTCTTATCCCACCCAGCAAAAGCTAGGAGATCTTAGCTTAGCTTGTTTTGCGGCAGCAAAGAAGGAGAATATGGATCCAAATAAATTAGCTGAAGAATGGAAGAAAAAAATAAGTAATGATGAGGAATTAAGTCCTTATTTTAAGGATATTAAAATAGTGGGAGCGTATATAAATTTATTTTTAGCACTCGATGTAGTGGCTGCAAAAGTCATAGAAGATGTCAAGCAAAAAAAAGATAGTTATGGTAGTCATGAAAAAGAAGAATCAGAGAAAATAATGGTGGAGTATTCAAATGGTAATACGCATAAAGAGTATCACATAGGACACTTACGTAATATTTCCTACGGTGATGCTGTTTCAAATATTATAGATGCAAACGGCGATAAGAGTATTAGGGTTTCCTATATTAATGATTTCGGTATCCATACTGCTAAAACAATTTGGAATTGGAAAAATAATCCAGAATACGCCAACCGTACAGAACCGAAAGGTTATCTATTGGGCAAGTGCTATGCTGAGGCAAATTTAAAAATAAAAGAAAGGCCGGAGTATAAGCTAGAGGTGGCTAAAATTATGCAAGAGTTAGAAAGTCGAGAGGGTGATAATTATAAACTTTGGAAAGAGAGTCGAGATTGGAGTATAGAATATTTCGACGATATCTATAAGGAGTTAGGCATTAAGTTTGAAAGAATATTTTACGAAAGTGATCTAGTCGACGAGGGACTTAAGATAGTTACAAAACTCCAGGAAGAAAATATTTTAAAACAAAGTGAAGGGGCGATAATAGCAGACTTAGAGGCCTATGGCCTAGGAGTTTTGCCAGTTATAAGGTCAGATAAAACCGCTCTTTATGCAGTGGCTGACTTAGCTTTAGCGATTAATAAATTTAGTTTGTACGACCTTTCTGAGTCAGTATATGTGGTTGACGTTAGACAAAGTCTTTACTTTAAACAATTATTTAAAATTTTAGAGCTATTGGGCTACAAGCAAAAATTAACTCACCTGACATACGATTTTCTTTCTTTGCCTGAAGGAATGATGTCTTCTCGTAGTGGTAATATCATTAGTTATCGTGATCTAAAAGAAAAAATAACAGCTAAGTTAATTAAAGAGACAAGGGCTCGTCGAGACACCTGGTCAGATGAGGATATTGAAACCGCTGCCAATAAATTAGCTATTGCCGTAATAAAATTTGAAATGCTAAAGGTAAGCAGTGACAAAGAGATAGTTTTTAATATAGATGCCGCTCTTAGATTTGATGGCTATACGGCTTGTTATTTAGAATATAGTTACGCCAGGCTAAAGAGTATACTTCGCAAAGAAGGACCAAGTTATTTTGCCGGAAAAACAGACTTAAGTGCCCTTGAGGAGGAGAGAGAAAAAGAGCTAATCCTTAAGATTGCAAAATACCCTGACATTATTACGCAAGCAATGGACAAAAAAAATCCTAGCGAAGTCACTAAATATTTATTTGAATTGGCCAAAATGTCCAATGACTATTATCAGGCGGTAAATATTTTAAAATCAGAGAAAAGGGTTAAAAAAGCAAGACTGTTATTAATTAAAACTATTTCTCAGGTCTTGCGCAATGGCTTTGAGCTTTTAGGATTGCCCATTTTAGAAGAAATGTAAATTTAATATTATGAATAAAAAAATTGAAAATAAGCAGAGTGCAAGTTTAGAAAAAATTATTTCTCTAGCTAAGCGAAGGGGTTTTGTTTTTCCTTCCTCAGAAATTTATGATGGATTTGCCGCAGTCTATGACTATGGTCCATATGGAACTCATTTAATAAATAATATAAAGCAAGAATGGTGGAAGGAGATGACTCAGTTTAGAGATGATATTGTTGGTCTTGATAGCGCTATATTTATGAACCCTAAGGTGTGGGAAGCATCAGGGCATGTTAAAGGTTTTTCTGATCCCTTAACAGAGTGTAAAAAATGTCACGCTCGCTTACGGGTAGATACATTACTTGAGGAGGCTGGAGTTTTTGCTGATGAGAAAATGACGGAAGAAGAAATTAATAAAATATTCATTGAAAATCAAGAAAAAGTTGCTTGCCCTAGTTGTGGTGCGCGTGATTTTAGTGAGGCAAAAAAGTTTAACCTTTTAGTACAATCTAACTTAGGTAATTTTACAGCTGACTTTGAAAAAGAGCCGGTTTATTTACGAGGAGAAACATGTCAGGGGATTTATGTTAATTTTAAAAATGTAGTTGACTCTAGTCGAGTTAAGATTCCTTTTGGCATAGCTCAAATTGGTAAAGCTTTTCGGAATGAAATAACCGCCCGTCAGTTTATATTTCGGACTCGTGAATTTGAACAAATGGAAATGCAATACTTTGTTAAACCCGGTACAGCACCTGAGCACTACGAGGCCTGGAAAGAGGCGCGTTTTAATTTCTATATTAATTTAGGAATAAAGGCAGAGAACTTACGTTGGCATGAGCATGAGAATTTAGTTTTCTATGCTAAGGCTGC
>CAYIZC010000006.1:0-16680 GCA_964367805.1 uncultured Gammaproteobacteria bacterium | reverse complement strand
GATCAAAGAGAGCTTGACTATATTGTGAAACACTTATTTTCATATTAAGATAAATCTTTAACTATTTTTTCAATCAAAGCTTGGTCTTTCTCAGAATTCATATTTTCTTGTAAAAACTTTTCTAAACTAAGACTTACTAGGCCAGCCAGTTCTTTCTTTACCTCAGATGCCAGTGCTTCTCTCTTAGCTTCAATTTTTTTAAATTCACTCTCAGTTTTTTTTGCAATATCACTCTCTGCACTATTTACAATTTCTTGATATCTAAGTTCAGCTTTCTTCTGCGCCTCTTCCATAAACTTACTCGCTTCCCGTCTTGAAACAGCAATAATTTCCTTACTCTCATTATTTGAGTCCTCTAATCTAATTTCTGCCTGACGAGCATCGTCTAAACCTTTTTCAATTTTTTCTCGTCTTTCTTCTAAAATCTTAAAAATTGGCTTATAGGCAAAGCGCCACAAAACAAAAACCAAAAGCGAAAAATTAAAAAATTGGGCAATTAAGATTCTAAGGTCTAATCCTAAGGCTTGTATTAAGCTATTCATAGTATTCCTAAATAATTAAAAAACAAAAAAATCCACCTCTTTCTCTTTTTTAAGTGGTGGACAAATTCTATCTTCTAAGCAAAGAGAATAATAAGTGCGATAACTAAGGCATAAATTGCTGATGACTCAGTAATCGCCATAGCAACGAACATGATAGGAGTAATCTTCCCACTTGCCTCTGGGTTACGACCTATTGCTTCTAAAGCTTTTCCGGCGGCAATACCTTCACCAATAGCCGCCCCAATAGCACCGATACCAATAGCTAGTCCAGCGCCAATAAATCTTGCTGCTTCCATTTCCATATTTTTTTTACTTAATAATTAAATTATATTTTTTTATACTTATAAAAACTAAGCTAAGCCTCTGCTCCTGCTTCTAAGCCTCCCGTCTCCGATGCCATGGAAATAAATACTAGGGTAAGGACAGCAAACACAAAGGGTTGTACTACAGCAGTCAGTAATCCTAAAAACAAGAAAGGTAGGGGTAGGAAAAAGGGAAACAAGAATAACATCACTGCTCCTAAAACTTCACCGGCAAAAATATTACCAAATAAACGAAAAGATAAGGACATTACTTTAGCAATTTCGCCCACTAGATCCATAAGACCTAAGAAAAACTTTAAAGGACTGCGGAAATTAATAAATTTAGTGATATATCCCAATGGGCTAGCAACAGTAATAGCGACTATTTGTGTTATTAAAACTGAAACAATAGTCATCATAAAAACTAAACCATAATCAGCAATTATTGCCCTAAATAGCGGCACTACACCACCCTCAGTAGCTATGGTTATGGCTGCCTGACCAGGAATAAAGGTAAGAAAGTTAGCAAAGAATATAAAAAAGAACATGGTAAAGACAAGTGGAAAGACTCGCTTTGCTTTTTTAGAGCTACCGATTATAGACTCCACAAAGCCATAAGCCCCCTCTATTGCCATTTCTACTAAATTTTGAAACTTTCCCGGGACCATCTTTATACGTAATTTAAAAATAATAGCACCCACAATTAAAAAAAGGAAAACAAAAAAAGACCAGAAGAAAGTATTACTAATTGGAAAATTAGCAATATAAAATAGAATCTGCGGTGATAATGATATATCTAGCCCCATAGTTATTTAACTTATCTCTCTTCTTTATTATTTAAGCTCGATGGTTTTAATCCATCTTCTTTTATATTAAGCTCTTCATCCTTGCCTATATTTTTATCACCAGCATCATCTTTTGGCACATATTTGTTAACCAAACTATTGATGCTTTTTACTTTTCTAAAAAGTAAAATATTTGTAATGATAAAAGCAAGAAAGACAGACGCTATAAGCAGTTTAGGCTTAGTATCAAAAAAATTATCTAATAAATAACCTATTCCCCCAAAAAGAAGCAAGGGTCCAATAATAGTGCCACTGATGTAGTAAAACACTGCTAAAGAAAGTCCTCTAATGCTTTTAGGGTCGACAATATTTTTTAAATCCATAGGTATTTTAGCTTGATATGATAATAAGTCAAGACTGTTAATTTTAAACTTTTTAAATATTAAACAAAGCTCTGGCCGTTTCTGTAGTTTTTTCGCTCACCTTTTCCAGCTTAATTCCTTTTATATCAGCAATTTTTTGGGCTACATACTGAACCAATAAAGGCTCATTGCGCTCACCCCGATAGGGCTCTGGCGTCATATAAGGAGAATCTGTCTCTATCATAATCTTATCTAAGGGCACTTTACGTATCAATGCGTCCCAATTACCACTAAAGGTGATAAGCCCTGTAAACGATATGAGCAGACCAAGGTTAAAGTATTTCCAGGCTAGATCATCATCTCCAGAGAAGCAATGCATTACCCCCCAGGGCTCTTTAGTGGGTAAGAGATGTCCATACTCTTTTTTAAAGTCTTGCAACATAGCCAACATATCGTCATGGGCTTGGCGACAATGGATAATAACTGGTAAATTCAAATTTCTCGCTAAAAATAACTGGGCCGCAAATACCTCATGTTGCTTCTTTTTAAGAGCGCTCACATCTTGAGCAGGGTCTAGATGATAATAATCTAAACCTATCTCCCCTATAGCCACAACTTTTTCAAATTTAGCTAATTTCTCATAACTACCGTAATCAAACTCCTCTGCTCTAGTTGTAAAACTATAAGACTCTCCCCCTTCTTTTTTTTCTACAAAAGTCTCTTGTAAATGGGTCGGATGAAGGCCAACTGCCGCATAAACTCCTTTCTCATACTTATTAGCATAGCTCAGAGCCCGACTAGAGGTTCTAAGCTCAGATCCTACCAAAATCATCCAAGTGTCATTGTCTAGGGCTCGTCTTATTACTTCATCGCCATCATCTTTATAGGCGGAAAAATTAACATGACAGTGAGTATCTATTAACATAAAATATTTTATATTTATTCTTTATTTTTTTATATTTAGCTTATTTTTTGCTAGTAAATTACAATATAAAGCTAATATATACTTAAGTATCTTAGCATTTAAGAGCAAAAAGTCAATTTCTCAAATTAGGCCACATACTGTGTTTTAAGACTTATAAGGTATAAAAAAATCCACTCATTTATAAGTGGATTTTTTAAATAAATTGTTTTATATCTCCAGCTTGGCAATTAACTCTTTTTGTTTCTTATTTAATTTTTTTGGTATTTTAACTTTTATTTTTACAAAATGATCACCCTGTCCATAGCCACGTAAGTGTTTAATTCCCTTATCCCTTAACTTAAAGATAGTCCCCGATTGAGTTCCTTCTGGTATTTTTAACTTGACTGGACCAAAAATAGTATCAACATTTATCTTATCACCCAATATAGCTTGCTTAATTTTAATCTCTTCCTCACTTTTAATATCATAGTCTTCTCGTCTAAACTTCTTATGAGCTAAAACAGAGATGCGTAAATACAGGTCTCCTGCTGGAGCTCCTTTAGGGCCAGCTTCACCCTGACCACTCAATCTAATTGACTCACCGTTATTTATTCCCGCTGGCACCTTAACCTTTATTTTTACTTGTTTTCTATAAACTCCACTAGCGCCACACTTAGTACAATTTTCTTTAAATATTTCCCCTTCGCCTAAGCAATTTGTACACTTAACTTTAGTTTGAATATTTCCTAAAATAGTTCTTTGTAGTTTCACTGTAAAGCCTTGGCCAGAACAAACTGGGCAAGTCTCTATCTTAGTACCTGGCTCAGCTCCTTTACCGTCACAGCGATCACAAACTACATTTTTAGCAAAGCTTATTTCTTTTTCTAGTCCAAAGGCAGCCTCTAAAAAATCAATGCTAATTGCCATCTCCATATCCCTGCCTCTTTTTTCTTGTCTCCCAGTAGACCTTGAACCACCACCAAAGCCAAAAATATCAGAAAAGCCACCAAACATATCGCTTAAATCATCAAAGTCAACATTAGCCCCACCAGAAAAACCTCCGAAAGGACCACCGCCATAAGCGCCACCCGCACCTGGATTATCAAAATTAGTACCAAATTGATCGTACTGCTTGCGCTTACTTTCATTACTTAAAATTTGATAAGCTTCGTTAACCTGTTTAAATTTCTCTTCATCGCCACCTTTATCAGGATGATGCTCATGAGCCTTTTTACGAAAAGCTGCTTTTATTTCATCAGCTGAAGCATCTTTGGAGACACCCAGGAGTGCGTAATAATCTTTAGCCATATCTAATATATTTATAATTGCCTAAAACCTCTCTTCGTTTAATTAAATTTATAAACTACCCCTAGTAAACCAGAGGTAGTCTAAATTCTAACTAATCCTATTTTTTATCTTCTTCTTTTTCGTTTTCCTCTACTTCGCCCTCAACAACCTCATCTTCAGAAGCTTTAGCTCCAGCTTCGCCTTCTTTAGTTTCTCCGCTTGAAGAAGATTCAGCTGCCTTAGCACTCTCTGCATCCTTAGCGGCCTGCTCATACATTGCACCGCCAATTTTTTGGGCAATAGTATTTACTTCTTCTAAGGCTTTTTTAATTTCTTCTATATTATCACCATCTTTTACTTTTTTAAGAGCTTCATTTTTCTCCTCTAGCTCTTTTTTATCCTCTGGCTTCATTTTATCACCAGACTCTTTTAGCATTTTCTCTGTGCTAAAGAATACTGCCTCAGCTTGGTTTTTCATTTCCACCTCTTCCTTCTTTTTCTTATCATCATCAGCGTGAAGCTCTGCCTCTTTTTTCATTTTCTCTATCTCCTCAGCTGACAGTCCTGAAGAGGCAGTGATGGTAATTTTTTGTTGCTTATTGCTTGCCTTATCAGTGGCGGAAACATTTAAAATACCATTGGCGTCAAGGTCAAATTTGACCTCTACTTGAGGAACTCCGCGTGGAGCTGAAGGAATACCATCTAAAATAAAGCGTCCTAAGGTCTTATTATCCCCCGCCATCGGTCTTTCACCTTGAACAATATGAATTTCTACACTAGTTTGACCATCGGCCGCAGTGGAGAAAATCTGTGACTTAGAAAATGGAATAGTAGTATTTTTTTCAACCAAAGGAGTGGCTACTCCACCCATAGTTTCAATGCCAAGGGTAAGAGGGGTAACATCTAAAAGCAAAACATCTTTTACATCACCTTGAAGTACTCCTGCTTGCACCGCTGCTCCTAGAGCCACAACCTCATCAGGATTAACAGTTAGATTAGGTTCTTTACCAAAGAAAGCTTTAACCTTTTCTTTGACTATAGGCATACGACTCATACCACCAACCAATAAAACTTCATTTATATCTTCTAGTTTGAAGCCAGAATCAGCTAAAGCTTTTTTACAAGGCTCTATAGTCTTATCTACTAAATCAGCCACCAAGCTCTCCATCTTAGAGCGAGTTAATTTCATCACTAAGTGCTTAGGCCCATTAGCGTCTGTGGTAATAAAAGGTTGATTAATTTCTGTTTCTTGGGCGGTTGAAAGCTCAATTTTAGCTTTCTCAGCTGACTCTTTAATTCTTTGTAAAGCTAATGAATCTTTAGATAAGTCTATACCCTGGTCACGCTTAAACTCTTCTATAATCCAAGCAATTATTCTTTGATCAAAGTCTTCACCCCCTAAGTGAGTATCCCCATTAGTAGCTTTTACCTCAACGGTATCAGAGGATATATCTAAAATAGACACATCGAAAGTACCACCACCAAGGTCATAAACAGCAATCTTTTGACCACTCTTTTTATCAAAACCATAAGCTAGAGCTGCTGCTGTTGGCTCATTTATAATTCTTTTAATTTCTAAGCCGGCAATTTTTCCTGCATCCTTAGTAGCTTGGCGCTGTGAGTCATTGAAATAGGCAGGAACAGTTATAACTGCCTCGGTAATTGTTTCTCCTGTTTTTGCCTCAGCGTCAGATTTTAGTTTTGTTAAAATCATAGCTGAAATTTCTTGCGGAGTATGTTCTTTATCCCCCATCTTAACCTTCACCCCTTCTCCGGCTTGAACAATTTTATAAGGCGCAGTTTTTAAATCATTTTGCACCTCATCTTCATTGAAATTACGACCAATTAATCTTTTTACAGCATAGACCGTATTTTCGGGGTTAATAACTGCTTGTCTTTTAGCAGCTGCCCCCACTATTCTTTCATTTGTTTTAGAAATTGCTACCACCGATGGGGTGGTTCTATTTCCTTCTATGTTTTCAACGATTTTAGGAGCACCACCCTCCATGATAGCCATGGCTGAATTGGTGGTTCCTAAATCGATTCCTAAAATTTTTCCCATATTATTTTTATTTAATTTTATTATTTCTTAGTTTGTATTTTAATAGACTTAGGCTTTGTTTCACTGGCCTTGGGAATATTAATTTTTAAAACGCCTCCTTCATTTACTGCGCTGGCACCATCACCGTCCACTTTGGTAGGCAATGGGATAGAGCGGAAAAATGAACCACGACGTATTTCTTTTCGATAGTAATTCTTATCTTCAATTTCACTTTTTTTCTCACTTTCTCCCTTAATACAAAGTGTATTGTTCTCAATGGAGATATCGACCCTATCTGGATCTATACCCGCGAGTTGGGTTTCAACTATAATGCTATCCTTATCTTCATACATATCTACTGCTGGAGTGAAGCCAAAATGTTCACCTTTAACAGAAGGTAGTAGCGAGTTTGTTATTTTATCCATGTCATCGAAATCAGAAAAAAATGGAGCCCATTTAATAATTGACATAATTAAATTTATTTTCTTATAAAACCTAATTAATATTTAGGTGGATATAAGAAAAATCTTTAAATTTATAAATATTTTAAAAAACTATTTCTTTACTGTTACCTTGGCCGGCCTTATAACTTTATCATGTAGCTTATAGCCCGGTTTAAGCTCACTTGCCACCATCTCTCCCTCACCCTCCACTGCATCCATAGTTTCATGATCAAACTTTTTTCCCTTGGTTTCTATTTCACTTATTCCTTTGGCTGCTAAAACCTCCTTAAACTGTTTTAAAACATAAGTAACTCCCACCACCCAAGCATTCTTTTTTTGACTCTCATCTAGATCTTTAATAGATAGTTTAAGGTGATCATAGACTGGTAATAATTCTTCTAGGAAATCCTCTGTGGCAAACTTGGCAAATTCTTGTTTTTCTTTTAAGACTTGTCTGCTTAAATTTTGATAATCAGCTAGAGCTCGCAGATATTTGTCTTGCCAAGAATCACTTCCCTCATCGCTTTCAAATTCAAAGCGTGGCACTTCTTCGCCCTTTACCTCTACTTTTTCTAAGAATATTTTCTTTGGTCGACACCATAATTTTTCTCCTTTTAAATCTTGATAAAGCACCATCTCCTCTTCAGTGTCTGAATTTATGGCCTCATCTTTAACAATATACTTATTACCCTTGTAGTGACGATAGGTCCCTTGTTTAATTTTTTCCATATTTTATTCAAATTTTGTTTTAATAAATTTAATTATTTTCAAATTACGCTCATAATCCATTCGCATTGGTCCAAGTATTCCCAAAAGCCCGTACGAGTTTTTATATTTATACTTCACCAGTGCTGTACTTAAAAAATTACCAAAAGGATTCTCACTACCTATAAGGATTCTTTCACCCACTTCTAGATCTTCAAAAATATCATCTATTATATCTTCTAGGCGATCTATTATAATGGAGACATCGCAGACTGCTCCTGCTTTTTCAAACTCAGGTTGAGAAAAGAGATTAGAAATTCCAGTGTAATATAGATCATTTTTGTGAAAGGCCCAAAAAACTGCCCCATCAGCCAACTCCGCAATTAACTTCGCACTAGTTCTAAAAGAATTCTCATCGAGCTCAAATACTTTATCTAAAGCCTTTATTGCTGAATCTTTATAATCAATCTTCTTCTCAGATAATAAAAGATTGCTTAGGTGAAGTCGGTAAGCTTTTTCAGTCGGCACTCTTCCCGATGAAGTGTGGGGTTGATATATATAACCCTCATCCTCTAGCTCCATCATGTCATTTCGTACTGTAGCCGGAGAAACATTTAACTTATACTTCTCTACCAAAGTGCCTGATGAAACTGGCTGAGCACTATTAATGTACTCAGAAACTATAGTTTCAAGTATTATTTTTTTTCGTTCAGATATCATAGACAAGATGCTAAAATTTGTAGCTCTTTATTTACTAATCTATTATAAACAAAATTAGCACTCAAGTCAAGAGAGTGCTAAAAATTTATTTATTTATCTAAGATTAGATATTTTATTTACTATGCCTAGTTGATGCTTTCTATGCCTAACTTATCTTTTAGCATCATGTTTTGCTCATACTGCTCCTCTGGAATCAAGTCCTTGGCTGAGAAATTGTGACTAGCTCTATAATATAGCGAGTAATATTTAAAATAGGAATCATTTATTAAAACATCGGAGACTAGGTGTATACTTCCAGCTAGAGCGAGGGTAATTAAGGCAATTTTAATTTTTTCCTTTTTTCGAAAGATAAAAGCGAGGATAAGTAATAGTGGTAAATACTCCCAAGCATGGAAGTATATCCTCACCATGTCGCTAGCTAAAAATTGCCTGCTCTCAAAAAAATATTGTAAATTAAAACTAGGTCCAAAAACAAGAAAATACTCTAAAACATGATCAAGGTCTATTAAAAAACCACCCAAAATACCAAAAATTACTCCTAGCTTTTTATTATTAAAATAAGCGCCTAGCAGGTATCCGCTTAAAACTGCTAGAGCAAAATGTATTCCTAAATGTAATGCTAGGGGCATGTTAATAATTTATTTATTTCTATTTGAAAAATACCAGTTTAAAATATCGTAGGCAACGGGGGCCGCAGTAGAGCTTCCTTCGCCACCCTCTTCAAGTAATATTGCAAAAGCAAGCTCAGGGTCATCATAGGGGGCAAAGCCGATAAACCAAGCATGCGTATTCTTCACACTAGACCACTGAGCTGTTCCTGTTTTAGCAGCTGCCTCAACCGGCAAAGAATTTAAATAGCGACCTGAGCCCGAGGTGACAGTTTGTCTCATTCCCTCCCGCACCACCTCCATATTGTAGGGATCTATAAAACCAGAACGAATAACCTCTGGCTCTATTTCTTCCACTACCTCATTGGCACTGTTAAGTATTTTAGAAACCAATCTTGGTTTATACAAAGTCCCACCATTTGCTATTGCAGCTGTAAAGTTTGCCACCTGTAAAGGTGTGGTAAGTACATCACCTTGCCCAATTGCAAAGTGATAAGTATCACCAATATACCAAGACTCATTTTTAACTTCTCGCTTCCACTCTCTTGTTGGCACAAAACCACTGGCTTCTCCACTTATATCTATGCCTGTCTTTTCCCCTAGCCCAAATAACTTAGAATACTTAACTAAACCATCTAAACCTAGTCCCACAAAATCACCATAACCGCCGCCTATGTAATAAAAGAAAGTGTTAACTGAGTTTGAAATAGCGCTTCTTACATTGGTTTGTCCATGTCCACCGGCGCGCCAATCAGGAAAAAACCATTGGCTGATGCGAAGACCACCAGTGCTCAAAAAACTAGTATTCTCACTTATAATCCCATCCTCCAGAGCACCAGCAGCAAAAATTGGCTTAATAGTTGAGCCCGCTGGAAAACCACCTGATATTGCCCGATTAAAAAGAGGCTGGTCTGGGTTATTTATTAATTTCTGATAACTGTCTCTCGCTATTCCTACGGCAAACTCATTATTGTCATAGTAGGGCCAAGAAATTAAACTTAGAATTTCTCCATTTTGAGGATTAATTATTACCAAAGAAGCTTTAGATACTTTGTTTTTTTCTAAATGGGCCCGCAAAACTTCTTCGGCCTTTTGCTGTAAATCTAGGTCTAATGATAAAAGAAGGTTATGACCATCCTCTGCTGCCTTTTCATTTATCACCTTCTTTGCCCTACCTAAGGCATCTACTTCTATACTTTTTTTACCAGGGACACCTTTAAGTTCTTTTTCCCAAAAATATTCTAAGCCAACCTTGCCTAGATAGTCTAAGACCGTATAATTATCCCCTAAAGACGCTATCTCGGCCTCATTTATTTTTCCCGTATAGCCCAGCAAATGAGACAGGCTGCTTGAAGTGGCAACTAAGGGCTCATTATTTTGAGCAAGTAGATACTCTCGCCTTATCTTATTGCTAACAAAGACACCAGGCCAGTTAACAGTTTCAAGATTTAACTTTAAAGCCGTTTCATAATCTATATTATCAGCTATAAACAGAGGCCTGTATGACTCAAGGGTGCCAATTTTAACTTTTGCAAGCAATTCTTTAATTTTATAAAAATGTGCACTGTCATGTCTTATTGTTATGTCTCTGTCATAAAATGAAAGCCCTTCATCAGCTAAGAGAGAGTCACTCTCTTCATCTAAAACAGCACTTACCTCTCTTATTAAATTATCTCTCTCTAGTTCATCTTTAGGTAGGTCAATGGGGCGAAGATATAAAATAAAGTTAGCCTTATTCCTTACTAGGGGCTTAAAATTATGATCATAGATTATTCCTCTTTTAGGCTCAATGATTTCTTGACGCAATCTATTATCTTCAGAAAGCAGGTAGTAATGATCACTTTTTACCACCTGTAACCAAGCAGCTCGAGAGACTAAAGCAAATATAGCCAATATGCCAACAATTAAAAATAGTTTTAGTTTTTCAAAATTAAAGCTTAAAGTCACCATTTCTTTACGCCCACTATCGGAAAGAAAAGACTCTTCAGTCCAGCCAGAACGATACACTGAGTCTTTAAGGCGACCATAACTAAAACGCCCTTCCTGGGTAGAAAAAGGATCTACAGCCCTATCTGATAGGGCCTCTAATAATTTTTTTGTACGCTTATTACTAGCCATTAACTTTATTTACCTTATATTCTATCTTAACTAATATAGGCATGCTTGGCAATATGAAAACAGTCTATTTCTTAGTTTATTTTCTGTTCATCTGATTTGTTATATAATGTTTATATAATATAAATTACAAAATTATTACATCTATGAAAGGTTTATTAATAGAAGACGATAAGGTGATTGCTGACACTTTATTAAAATTTTTAAAAGAAAAGAATATTCTACTAGATTTTGCCAATGATGGAAAGATAGGTCTTAATATGGCCCTAAGTAGAAACTATGAGGTCATTCTTCTTGACTATAATCTACCTGGACTAAATGGCCTAGAAATAACAAAAAAATTAAGGGCTAAAAAGAATAATACACCCATTATCATGATTTCTGTTCGCCATGAACTAGAAGATAAGCTAAGCCTACTTGACTCTGGCGTAGATGACTATATAACAAAGCCATTTTCCTTAAGTGAGCTTTGTGCGAGAATAAAAGCAGTTACTCGCCGTCCCCTGCAATTAAGAGATTCTGTTTTGAAGATAAAAGATATATCTCTCTACCCCGATAAGTTTATTGTCAAAAGAGGCAAAAAAAATATTAAACTAAAAGCTAAGGAATTCTCTCTCCTTGAATATTTGCTTAAAAATAAAGGCGCCTATTTATCCCGACAAGATATCATGGAAAATGTCTGGGATGAAAATGCTGACCCCTTTTCCAATACTATAGAGGTTCATATTATGAAACTACGTAAAAAAATAGAGGATAATAAGAACAAGTACATTTTTACTATGCCAAATCGAGGCTATAAAATAGATATTTGCGAATAAAGTAATTAAGCAGCTCTCCATCTATGCCCCTTACAAATAAAATTAATAAACTTCTAAATAATAAGATTGTCTTAAATCTTTTTTTAATTTTTATAAATATTATAGCCTCGGGCTAAATTAAATTATAATGCGCTCCTAAAAGCGCCCCAAAAAAATGGGGCGCTTTTATTTTTTGTTTTTATTTAAATATATCTATATGTATTTACTCACTCTTCTAAACAAATTGAAGCTTAAACTAGGCTCAATTTGTAATTCAAAAAGTAGTGATTTAAACACTGCTCGTCATGAATTAATTTTAAATATTTTAATTGTCTTGTCAATCATTATATTTATAGGCCTTAATCTAGTTTATATTTTTAAACATATAATTGGCACTACTTACTCCGCTTCAAATTTTATAGTTATCTTTCTCCTTTTATTATTTTTAATTTTCCTACTATACCTATCTAAAAAAGGGAAATCTAAAATCGCCTCTTGCTTGCTTATTATCACTTATTTTATTCCTATAAGCTATTGTCTTGTTACCTGGAAAACAGATTTACCTATTACTCTTACACTCTCTGTGTTAGTAATAACCCTTTGTGCTGCTTTACTTAATGCTTTTAGTGCCCTTTTGTCTGCTCTTTTTATAAATATAATTTTAATTATTCTAACTGTATTTAAAAAAAATAAAGTCTTAACTATTAATAATTACTGGCGAGCTGAAGTACGTGAAATATCTGATATACTAATTTATGCTATATTAATTACCTTCATCGCTCTTGTGGTCTACATTTATGATCAAGAGCTTAAAAATACCTTACTTAGTCTGCAGGCAAGCGAGAGGAAACTTAAAAAAGAACGGGAAAGCTTGGAAATAAAAGTAAAACAAAGAACTAAGGAAGTGCGTCAAATGGAAGCCGAAAAAATTTCTCAATTATATAGGCTGGCTGAATTTGGCAAAATATCATACGGTGTTTTCCATGATCTCATAAATCCCCTTACCGCTATCTCCTTAAACTTAGAGCAAATTGACTGCCAAGAAAATATTTACCTTGGCAGCGCTAGGGACTATCTAAAACAAGCCATTATTGCCTCTTCTAAAATGGAGGATTTAATAAGCTCTATTCGCAAATCTATTAAACAAGAGAAAGAGGAAAGATTGTTTTCACCTATCGTGGAGCTTAAAAGTACTCTAAAATTACTAAAATACCAAGCATCGAAAGAAAATATAACAGTTAAAACGAAATCAGAGGCTAATATATATCTTTACGGAGATGTTCTCAAATTCAATCAAATATTAGCTAATCTTATTATAAATAGTATTGATGCCTGCAAAGGAGAGCTCACAAAATACAAGAAACTAATATCTGTAAACATAAAGAAAGACGAAAATTTCATCATTATTCGGGTTTCAGATAATGGAAAAGGCATTTTAGCAAAAGATATAAATAAAATATTTGACACATTCTTCACTACTAAAAAATCTGGTGGCTTGGGCTTAGGCCTATCCTCTACTAAAAACTTAATTGAGAAATTCTTTAAGGGCAGTATAGAGGCTTATAGCAAGCCAGGAGAAGTTACTATCTTTATAATTAAAATACCTATAAGTTTAAATGAAAGTTATAAAATAAGGCCTGCTTAGCCTTGAGATAATAATAAAGAGAACAAGACCTTTAAAAAATGCTATAATTAAATCATGAAAAAATTATTATCAATAATAGTTCCGGTTTACAATGAAGAGAAACTTGTCTCTGCTTCCTTGCCTCAAATTTTAGATTTAGAGCTTAACAAAGAAGTTATTGTGATTGATGACGGTTCCACTGACAAGACGCCAGAAATACTAAAGAGTCTTTCTCAAAAATTTGATTTCAAGCTTATTTTTCAAAAAAAGAATCAAGGCAAGGGGGCGGCTATAAAAAAAGGTTTAGAATATATCTCAGGAGATTACTTTATAATCTGTGATGCTGACCTTGAGTATGACCCTCAAGATATTATTAACTTATTTAAAAATATACTAGAGTTAGATAAGGATAAGAAAAAAATAGCTGTTTATGGCTCCCGCTTTCTGGAAAACAAAAAAATAAGTTTTCACTTTCTAGTAAATTATTTTTTGACTAGTTTAAATAATTTATTATTTAATAGTCGTCTTACTGATATGGAAACTTGCTTTAAGCTAGTCCCCAAGGATGCTTTAAAAGAGATTAGCTTGTCAGGTAAGCGTTTTGAGTTTGAGCCTGAATTAACTGCTCAGCTCTTAAAAAATAACTATACAATTATAGAGTTCCCTATTAAATATATTAGACGATCTTATCACGAAGGTAAAAAAATTACTGCTCGTGATGGCTTTCTAGCAATCTCAACTATGCTAAAAGAGCGTTTTGATAAATAAAGCTATAGGCATAAATTAAGGCAATAAATTGTCTTTTTTTAATTTATTTATTTGCTTTAAATAGTCTTTAGAGTTTTTATCCCCTCTTTTAGCTGCTTTTTTAAAATACTCCTGGGCTCTATTATAATCATTTAGACGCCAAGATATTAAGCCCATTTCTTGATAAATGGCCGGAACTTTTAGTCCAGAGTTTTGGCCTTTTTTATAATATGACAAAGCTTTATTTAAATCCAAGTCACTACTTGATTTAGAGTAGAGTCCAGCTAAGGCAAACAACGCTCTTTGGCGATCGGGATAATCTAGTATTATTTTTTGATATATCTCTTTGGCTAGATAATCATAGCCCACTAGTTGAGAAAAATTAGCTAAGCTAAATTTTACATTTAAACTTCCCTCTTTAGATAAATTTCTAATTTTAGAAATAAAATCAGCCTGTGAGATTGTATTTTTAGAAATAAAATCCTCACTATATTCATCCTTATTTAGAAGCACTATATAATATGGGTCAAAATAAACTAGAGCCCACTTGCTGTCTTGTAAAATACTACTGATAAACTTTTTTGCCCAAGGAGTGTTATCAGTGTGGCTAAAAATAATAGTTTTAAATTTATAATTTTCTAAATATTTACCCCAGACATCTTTATCTTCTTGCATAGGAATATAGACATCTTTAAAAAAAGAAAGCGAATAAGCTTCTGGTCTATTATCGACAAAGACCTTTTCTGATCCAGAGAGGCCAAAGTTAATAGCGCTACCAGTGTCATAGTTGTTATAGATAGGGCCTTTAAGATCTTTTTGTCTATAATACTCAAAAACTTCTAAACTACCCTCGCTTAAACCTAGACCCGACTCTTGATAGAGAAACAACTGTCTTTTATCTAAATCTCTTATTAAAAACCCCAAAGAAAAAACTAAAAGAGCTAGATACGTGCATGCTAACAAGTTGCGCCAATAAATAGGAGGCACTCTCTTTTCTAAAAAGCAATCTAGCCATTTAGCAATAAGCTTTAAAACGTAAGCTAAGCTAGGCGATATTATAACTAAAGCGACAAGAGAAAATAAAGCAAGATTGCGAGAAAAAACTAGAGCCAAAGCTGATATAAAAATAGCAAACATGTAGTCAAAAATAGACCTATTTTTTAAGAGAAAATAATTAGCCAAAAGTGACACAAATAAAAGAATCAGCAAAAGCTTGAATAATAAATAATTGGGGTTGGCTGATATATTAGATAAAAAGAAGACACTCTTATTTTCAGCTATTTGATAACCATACTCTCGTAAAATATTTAAAGGGTAAAGTAAGCCTTTAAAATGGTTGGGGCTTATAGCTGCAGCGAAAACTAAAGAAAAAAATAAAAGTATTTGGAAGCGAGCCTTTTGCCAGAACCTCCTCCCCTCCTTTTTATTTAATTTAAAAGGTATCATCTTTTCTTTTATTAACCTGTCTAATCCCGCAAAAAATAAAAGAGCCAAACCTAGAAAAAAATAGATATGCGTATTTGCCCAAATAACGAACAAAGGAAAGAGAATGAATAGACGTTTTTTGTCACTTAGTTTTTTGCTTTCAAGCACTAGCCATGCTAAAGCCAGAAACAAATAGGAAAACATCTCGGGCCTAGGCTCAACTCTACCACTCAGTAAAAAAATGACTGGCAAAGATAATAAGGCGGCTGTTAAAAAATTTGATCTCTTTTTGGCCAGAAGAAAGAATAAGGAAAAAATAACTAGACCCAGAAGAATGTTAAAAATAGATAGCAGCTTAAAGCCCCCTATGCTATATATTGCAAAAAATATTAAGCCAGCAGCCCAATGGTGATTTATGAAAGGATGATTTGTTTCTGTGTAGGAATAAAAATTACTTCTTAATATCTCCCCTTGAGAAAACACTAAACGTCCATTTTCAAGATGTCTCCCTAAGTCACTGGAAGAAAATTCTACTTTTTGATAAAAAATAACAAAAACTAAAGCCAGCAATAAAACAAACATCAGGGCTTGCAAGACAGCTCTTTTTTTAAAATATTTTTTTCCCCCTAAGGCCTTAAACATAAACGAGAGTGATTAATATATTAATTATAGATCCATAGGCCCCTAGGCTTTCTCATTATTCAGAAATAAGTTCTATATTTTCAACTTCTATAGTCCCTAAACTCTCATACCTTATATCCATGCCTGGCAAAAAAACACCTTCTATAACTATTTCATCGCCTGCTTTAAGCTCCCATAATAGAGCTTCGCTATCCTCTGCCTCTCGCAGACCGTAATAGGCCCCATCCTCAGCTAGGAGGCCATAGGCGCACATATCATCATGTGCCAGACCTAGGTCATTGCTGGGAAGACAAACAAAGGTACCAGACATAAGCACATCTGAGCTAGCATGCTCTGAACTGCTATTTATAAAAATTCTTCCCTCTGGAGTCTGACACTGCTCGGGGAAAGTTTCTAAAATTGAAAATCCAGCTAACACACAGTCATCATAAGAATTTATAGTAGACAAGTCTATATTGGCCCTAGGGTCATTGTAGTCACTATAAATACTTAGTAAAAAAAATATTCCATAAATTAAAAGAGCTGAACTTAGAATTACCAGTATACCAATGCCTATTATTTTTTTCATAAGATACAATTTTAATTATTTAAAAATCCTAACTTTCTTTAATTATAGCTAAGTATTTTAAAG
>CAYIZC010000005.1:0-16777 GCA_964367805.1 uncultured Gammaproteobacteria bacterium | reverse complement strand
CTTTATTATCTGATCCTAAATTAATTACTAAAATATTTCCTTGCTTTGTTTTAATCCTAGTCATAAGACAATAAAGAGACTCATGCAGGTAACCAGTTTTAGAGCCTAATATTCCAGCCACACCATCTTTTATCATCGGATTGGTGTTCTTTAAGTTATGAACTTTTTTCGTGTTAATAGTGTAAAAGCTATAACTCTTAGCGCTAGAAATTTTTTCTATCAAAGAATTTTTAAATATTTCTCTACTTATTATAGCATAGTCATAAGCAGAACTCACATTGTCAGGAGAAAGACCACTAGGCTCAACAAAGCGAGTATTGTAAGCTCCTAGCTCTTTAGCCATACTATTCATACGAGCAACAAACTCAGCCCGACTTAAACCACTTGCTCGCACCAAAGACTCGGCAGTATTATTAGCCGAACCCACTAAAGTACTATAGAGCAAATCCTCAACTGTCATAGTCTCTCCTTCACTTACGCGTAAACGAGATGACTCCCAGGGAAAGCAATGTTCATAGTTATAGAGTTCATCTTGTTTTTTATAAGTGACAATTTTCTTTAGATCAGGATTAGTGTCTAAGAAAACTTTAGCTGTAATCATTTTAGTTAAACTAGCAATAGGGACAGCCTTGCCTTCGTCTTTACCCCAAATAATTTCACCACTGTCCTCTTTTACTATCACCGCATTACGAGCATTTATCTCGGGGAATAGATTTGTACTTATCTCTGGTGCTACTTCATTGTTTCCATCTTTAATTAGCTCTACTGAAACTGAGACCACTCCGGCACTTAGTGGCGCAATCTTTTCAAAGGCTACTTTATCTAAATCTATTACTCTATCGGGATGTATGCTTCTATCTGGTCCGTAGTCATTTACGACAACATCAACTTTCTTGCCATTGCTAGTATTTGTTACTCTCAGTTTAGTCCCTTTAGGATAATCAGGTGAAGCGGCAAATAAACCTCCTTTGTACTTATACCAAGAAGCTTTGCCACTCGCCATATATTCCGGTTGAGTTAGAATTCGTAGCCAGGCTGAGGTAGCGTCACTTCTATAGCTCATGTAAGCCTCCTCGGGATAATCTACAGCGGGCACTGGGCGCCAAACACTGGAGATAAAATCAAAAGAAAATAGCTTTTTTAAAGCATTAGTTTTTTTAGAATAATGGACTTTAATATCTAATGGTCGACTTGGATCATAGAATCCTGGAGTAATAAAAGAATACTCATAGGATGGTGTTAAAGCTTCCCACTGATAAGGAATAAGAAAACTTTCATTATTTTGAGCAGTGATCATTTTTACCTCATCGGTAAAAGCCAAAGGATGGTAGTCAATTTCTAAACCAGCCTCAGCTTTTAAAAGCTGGGGTGAAATAAGAAATAATAAACTAAAAATTATATATTTACTATATTTTTTCATATTGATGATAAGTTTGACTAAAATAAATTTATAAGACTATACTAATTAATGTAAGCTATTGTGGGTATCGTATAGTGGTTATTATGTCAGCTTCAAAAGCCAAAGACAGTGCCTCAATTTCACTTAGCCACTCACAGGCCGAGATAGCTCAGTTGGTAGAGCAGCGGTATCGTAAACCGAAGGTCGTGGGTTCAAGTCCCATTCTCGGCTCAAAAATTTTATAAGTTCGGTTTTAAAAAGTAATCCAACCATTTCTTTAAATTGCTTAAATCGCTTTCCTCCTCTTCTACTTCTTCTAAAATATCAGAAACATTAGCTCTTTCAATTGCAATAACAGTTTCCCCTGGTTTCTTCAAATTTAAATTTACCCTTGCCTGAGCCTCTAAAGACTCCTTTGATCCCAGGTACTCTATCATTTCCTGCAGATTAGAGGTTTCCTCTTCATAACGAGCAATATCAGCTTTAATTTGTTCCATTTCGTTTTCAATTGCCCGCTTTTGGCTATAGGTTTTAAAAAGTGGGAAAAGCACTAAAATGATTAAAACTAGCCCTAGAAAAGCTAAAAACCTCTGATCATTTATCAGGCGGCTTAGAAAATTCTCATGATTATCTGATTGTCCCACCACAAAAGAACGTGGTCTTCTTGCTTTTCTACTCATGGTTTATATTATATCACAGCTTCAAAAGCTACGCCAAAAAAAATAAAGCTGAAACTTTTAATCAGCTTTATTTAAATACTTTAGTTTTAATTTCGCACTTTAGGCGTTACCCAAAAACCCATGTACTTACCTCTCATGAGTCTAATTTGAGCATCAAGACAAGGAATAGCCCCAAAGAAAATAATAACTACCGGAATAAATAACCACTCTAAAGTTATTAAAATATTTTTCCAAAGCGAGTATTGCGGTGGTCTTTTAGGAAGCAAGAGGGCGGAAACTATTGCCGATAACAGTAATCCCACCATTGCCAAAGTCATTAAGTTTTGAGTGACTATGGGAAGATTGGTTGATAGGACGGTGGCATTGAAACGCTCGCCACCAACAAACATTGGCATCCAGGCCAAAAGAGCAATAATTAAAGCATTGGTTGCCCAAGCATGAAAGCCATAAATTTGAATTAAGATATGGCCAAAAACTTTAGATTTTTTAAATCCAGGTTTACGCCAACTTTTTAAAGTATTAAATAAGAGGTAGGGAACATTTTCCACTCCCCAAGCCCAACGTCTTTGTTGCTTATATAAACTAAGGGCAGTCTTGGGAATATTATCATCACAAGTAACATCCATAGAAACATCGAAGTGAATAGGTTCAACCCGGTAATCTCCATTGTAATAAATTAAAGAATGCCAAAAAATACGTGAATCCTCGCTAACGCTTTTAGGTGACCAGAAGCCAATTTCAGCCAATGACTTAAAGGTCATAGAGTGAGAGGAGTAGGTAACTAAACTCTCCTGTCTAACTTGCATAATCATTTGCCAGAAAGTATTTGAAGAAGCGGCTACCCGAGAGAAAAACGGAGCACTCCAAATATTATTATGATAAACTGGAATAGGCTGATAACTAGCTCTATAAGGATCTGCAACAGTCAAAAACTTATAAGTAAGGGCGAAGAAATAACCGTTCCTTACTACAGTGTCTATATCAAAAACAGAAATTAAAATTTTATTATAATCAAAGCCCTCAGGATCAATATAATCTTTCTTCAACTCTTTAACTGCCCAAGCTTGATTTGAGCCTTTACCTTTTAACTCGCCCTCTATTCCCTCTGGGTGATAGACTACAGCCAAGTGATGGAATTTGCCAGCAAATTCAGCTCTCATTTTCTCAGCTCTTAAAACAGCCTCATCACCAGCTCTCTCCTCTATAGCTAGCGTCACTATAAACCTATCATTGGGATACTCATCTCTATCTATAGCCGCCAGACAAGTGCGCAAGATATCTTCACCTTCATTATAAACTGGCAAAACGACAAGATGCCAAACATCACGCCAAACTAAACCTTCTTTAGCTAAGGCTGTCGCAGCTACTTCTTTTTTTTCATATTTTCCTTCTTCTAAATCTTGGCATTTTTTCTCCCAATTTGTCTTCAATCCTCGTTTTAGATTTCTAAATGAAGTAATTAAAAAAATAGCCATATAGAAAACTAGCAAAAGCCAGTAGACATCAAAGGCAATAATAAAGTAAGCAATAAAAACAGGCTTAACATAAGATAGGGCAAATAGACCCACTAAAGTAACTACAGAAAGCAATCCTGGTAAAATTTCAAAAAAGCGATAAAGCTTATAATCTTTTCCGCTTAAGTCAGTGGCCTTGCCCACTCTTAGATAATCATGATTAGTTGGCATAAGTATTAAATAATGCTTTTAGATATTTCTTAAATCCTAGATAAGATTTCTTCTTTTTAGCTCAAAAAAACAATCTGCGCAAGCTTTTACATCAACCATAGCATCATGAGCATCTGAAAAACCAGTCTGAAAAAGGAAAGTGTGTAGCTCACTTAAGTTTGGCCACTTATAAGTCCCTCTTCCACTGGGTATACGGCAAACATCAGAACTGCGCTTCATAGTGCAAATTCTATTTGTAGCGGCTAAACTGTTGGTCATTTTATTTCGCAGGAGCTCAGAGCCAATTATTTTTTCATCAAAGTCGATATTGTGAGCTACTAAATAAGTCACCTTCTCTATCTCACTTACAAAATGTTTTAAAACCTTTAAAATTGGCTCTCCTTCTGCCATCGCTCTTTCCTGAGTAACACGATGAATCTTACTAGCTTCTTCAGGGATTATAAAACCATCTGGTTTAATTATATATTCAAAAGATTCCCAGTGATTACCTTTAAAGTCATAAACACTCCAAGCAAGTTGCACTAAACGCGGCCAATTAGAAAAATCATCGAGCGGAGCTTGATAGTTTCTTGGTAGTCCAGTTGTCTCTGTATCAAAAAATAAATACATAAATATTAAATTACTATATTTTGCCCTTCTTTTAAATCTTTCTCCTCTCCCTTGCTAATCAAATTATCTAAAGCAGCTCCTCCTTTTGTTACACTTTCTTCTATTTTCTCTTCTTTTTTTTGAACTTGACTAAGTTTTCCAGCGTCATATTTTTTCCTTACTAATTTACTAGTATTAATTTGCCTGCCTTTAAAATCAACCGGCTTCTTTTGACTTAAGTCACTTAAAGAAATTTCTGAAATTTTAGGCTCACTAGCTACCGGGGTCTTAGGGGCTGGTTTTTGTTGAGTCCTCTTTTCCTCCCCCAGCTTAGCTTGCTTACGACTCTCTAATTCCGCCTGCTTGTCCTCTCTTCTTTTACTTAGACAATTACGGCAATAAACTGGTCTTACACCATCAGGCTCAAAGGGAGTTCTAGTGGCAACACCACAACTAAAGCAAGTTGCTGGATAACCCTCTTCTTGTATTTCTTGAGCGGTAACTGGTCTTTTTTCATAATCTCGGCTAGGAGCTTTTTCCTTAGTAACATTACTTGCATTACGTACTAACTCCTCATTGTAATTTTCATGCCAGCGCATAATTTTTTCCTCCACCTCATCCTTTTTACTAGCATACTTGCCTCGAGAATACTCTATCACCTCTTCCGTGTTATTAGTTCTTTCATCTTCTCGTAATGGCTCTAGCCCTATAGCTGAAAATGGTGAAGAGGCAATACCATCTATCATTAATTTTAGATACATCTGATACTTAGGCAGATTAACCAAATCTTCTTCGGTGAAAATGGGTGTAAATTCCTTTACTAAAACCTCTGCGTCAGCTGCCCCAACCCTAAATGTAACTATAGTGCCCACATTTCCAAAAACAGCTGGTTCAACTTTTTCACTTAACTGAGCAATATATTGGTGAGCCAAAACTAAGTTGAGTCTGTATTTTCTAGCTTCTGATAAAATATTAGCAAAACTGTCAGTAGAAAAATTTTGAAATTCATCAATGTAGAGGTAGAAGTCCCTTCTTTCCTTTTCTGGCTGATCAACTCGACTCATGGCTGCTAATTGAATTTTTGTAATCATCATAGCTCCTAAAAGAGCCGAATTATCCTCACCTATACGTCCTTTAGCGAGATTCATAATTAATATCTTTCCACTGTCCATAATATCGCGAATATCAATAGCTGACTCTGACTGACCAATAATATTTCTCATAAGTGAGCTAGATAGAAACTGACCCACCTTGTTTTGAATAGGAGAAACAGCTTCCGAGGCAAACTTATCAGCGTAGCCAGAAAATTCTTTTTCCCAGAAAGCCTTTACCACGGGATCTTTAATATTTGCTACTACTCGTTTTCTATAATTTTTATCAGACAGCATACGCACTACACCAAGCAGGGTAGATCCTGGAAAATCTAAAATAGCTAAAATAGCGTTACGCAAAATATATTCTAATCTAGGTCCCCAAGAGTCAGCCCATAGTTTTTGGAATACTCCGATTAAACCAGAAGCCACTAAGTGCTGTAAGTGCTCATCTACTTGCTCTACCACGTTAAAGGCAATGGGGTAGTTAATGTCGGAAGGATTGAAATAAATTACATCCTTTATTCTATAATTAGGGATATACTCTATAACCTTTTCTGCTAAGTCACCGTGAGGATCTACTACCGCAACGCCATAGCCAGCCCGAATATCATCTACTATCATATTTTCTAAGACAGTAGACTTGCCCATGCCAGTTTTTCCTATTAAATACATATGACGACGCCTGTCATCAGTTCTAATGCCGAATCTTTTTAGTTCGTTACGATAATTTGTTTTTGCAAATAAAGTTATATTGTCAGCCATAGATTTGTTTAATTAAATGAATCTTTTCTCAAAGCCTTACTTTATCATTCCTGTTAATTGATTCTGTATGCCATCAAGTGAGAGATTGCTAAAACTTTCTATTATACTCCCCCAACCTAATACGCCTAAAACAATCACGACTACCAATAAAGTTATCTTAAGAGTGTTAAAAATAGAACGCCAAAAATAATAACGTCTGATAAATTTTATAGATTTTAAAATTTCTGCATTATTCTCTTCACTTTTTTTTAAGTACTCTAAAATTTGAGTCTGACTTAATTCCACTTTAGGGCTCTCAGTCTCAACTACCTTATCTTCACTCTTATTGTAGCTATTTTCCTGTGACATAAAATTAATAAAGATATTATTATAATCTAAATTATATAAACTAATATTATTTTAACACTTTTTCAGATATTATTACAGCAAACCCTGGGTCTTACTGAGCATTTTATAAAAACTTCAATTTTTCTCTTTTTAAAAAAAGGTTTTCTTAACTAATTAGCAAGAAACCTTGTTATTCTCCACTTTATTGCGCAATTATCTAGCTAATATAGTTTTTTGTCAGACTATATTTAAAAAAGGATAAAGCCCCTCTATTACTTCTTTTTGATTAATTTATTTAATTCTTGCCTAAATTCTTGAGCGTCCTTAAAAGACTCATAGACTGAAGCATAACGTATATAGGCAACTGTATCTAATTTTTTTAAATTCTTCATTACTATTTTGCCTATCTCACAGGAACTAATTTCTGGCTTTTTAAGTCTTTGCAAATCTCGTTCAATGGCGTGAATTAAGCGTCTAAACCTATCTTCTGTAATTGGTCTTTTCTCGCATGATTTTTTCAAACCACTAACTAATTTCTCCCGACTGTATGTCTCTCTTCTACTGTCTCGCTTTACTATCATAAGGCCTAAAATTTCCATTTCCTCATAAGTGGAAAAACGAAAAGAGCACTTTAGACACTCTCGTCTACGCCTAATTGAAAGACCATCGCTTGCAACGCGAGAGTCAACTACCTTAGTATCGGCGTGATAACAAATTGGACATTTCATAGATAATTATTATAAACACCACATTTAGTGGCTAAGATTAGAGCTAGGCCACTAAATAGTGATTCTACTTTTAGTTTAGCAGACTTATATTTCAGGGTCAATTGAGCTAAAACTACAGACTTCTGTAATTCTTAATCAATTTTTAAGTTTCTGTCTTTTCTTTAATTTTCTTAAAACAAAACTACAGCAATTTGCTGTAGTTTAAAGCTGAGATATATTAAATTTAAATTTTTAGCCCATTTGTTTCCTTAAAAAAGTGGGAATACTTAAATCATCATCATCATCCTCATCATCTTTTTCTACCTTATTCACTTTTTTATTGTCAGGAGCGGGTTTATTAGGAATATTTTTAAAGACTGAAGAGAATTTAGTTTTATTTTTATCTTCCTTTGCCGTTATGCCGGCCTGATTTTCCTTTTCACTGATAAAAGTATTGGGGGTATAGCTAGGGACAACAGATTCGCTCTTCTTCTTTTGATTTTGTAAACCATCAAAACCGGTAGCAACAACCGTGATCTTTATCTGATCTTTTAACTTTTCGTCAATTACAGCACCAAAGATTATCTTAGCCTCCTCATCAGCTGCTGCGGTAATAATCTTTGCTGCCTCATTTACTTCAGACATACTAAGCTCAGGACCACCAGTCACAGTAAATACTATACCTCTGGCACCATCAATAGACATATCAAGTAAATTAGAGTTAATTGCCTGCTTAGCGGCCTCTATTGCCTTGTTTTCACCACTAGCAGTTCCTATACCCATAAGAGCTGAGCCAGCACTAGACATTACTGTTTTTACATCTGCAAAGTCAGCGTTAATAATACCAGGAACAGTAATAATCTCTGCTATTCCTTGTACACCTTGGCGCAAAACATCATCGGCAATTTTAAAAGAATCAAGGAGGGATGTTTTCTTATCTATTACTTGCAGTAACTTATCGTTAGAAATAGTAATAATAGCATCTACCTTGTCCGCTAACTCAGCGTGCCCACGGTCTGCAATATTTTTTCTTTGACCACCCTCAAAAACAAAAGGCTTGGTAACAACTGCTACCGTAAGAGCTCCTAAGTCTTTAGCAATTTGTGCAACCACTGGTGAAGCCCCTGTACCCGTTCCGCCACCCATGCCACAAGTTACAAAAACCATATCGCAGTCTTTTAAGACTTCTTTTATTTCATTTTCTGATTCTTCAGCCGCAGCCTTACCAAGGTCTGGATTCATACCAGCCCCTAGGCCACGGGTGACAGTTTTGCCAATGTGTATTTTTTCACTAGCCTTATTATGGTGCAAAGCTTGGATGTCGGTGTTTACAGCCACAAAGCTGACACCTTTAACCCCGCTATCAATCATCCGATTAATAGCTGAATTGCCACCGCCACCGACGCCGACAACTTTTATCTTTGCAAATGTTTCAATTTCTGGTTTTACTTCAGCCATAGATTTTATTTGCGCTAATTAATTTCTAATAATAAGAAAAGTAAGCGCTTATTTAAATTTTTCTTTATTTAGGAATAATACGATTGAAAAAACCTTTAGTTTTATCAAGTATTCCACTTATATTTTTCTTTATCTTGCCGGAGGAGGAAAAATCATCTTCAGAAGCATTATTGCCCCAAATAACAAGACCTAGGGCAATTAAGAAGTCTGGATTTCTAACCTTATCTATTACTACATTAATATTTTTGGCCACGCCAATTGCGGCTGGCAAACGTAGTTTCCCTTTAGCAGACTCTACTAAACCTTCTAGCTCTGAGCCACCCCCAACGAATATAACACCAGCTGGCAACATGCCCGATCTATCAATTTTTTTAAATTCATTATCTATTTTTTCAAAAATCTCTTCTATTCGAGCATTTATTATTTCAGAAATATATTTTTTAGAAACTGTATCAATATCGTCATTTACCTCCTCTTCCTCAACCAATTTACTTACATCTATATCTTCGTCCTTTTCATCCTTTGAAACTATAGCGTTGCCATACTCTTTCTTAATCCTTTCCGCAAGATTTATTGGACATCTAAGACCGATTGCTAGGTCAGAGGTGATATGCTCAGCCCCAATAGGCAAAACGGCGGTATGAATTAAATTTCTTTCTTCATAGACAGCTAGTGAAGTAGTTGACGCTCCTAAGTTAATAAGGGAAACACCTAGTTCTTTTTGTTTAGAGCTCATAACTGCCTCAGCTGCGGCTAAAGGAGCTAAAACTAAATCTTCAATTTCTAAACCAGTCCGATATATTGCTTTGGTTAAATTCTTTATTTGTGTGCTTAATCCTTGAACAATTAAGGTTTCCACCTCTAGGCGAATACCATTCATACCGATAGGGTCCTTTACATCGCTTTGATTATCAACACTAAATTTTATAGGAATAACATGTAGTATTTCATAATTAGCTGGCACCGCTAAAGCACGGGCCGCCTCAATAGCGCGATTAACATCATTTTCACCTATCTCACCGTCACTTCTACCAACAGCAATAACACCCTTGGAGCGTTCACATTTGATGTGAGGGTCATTTATAGAAACCCAAACCCGATTGATAGGGACCCCAACCAATCTTTCTGCCTTTTCTAAAACCGCAGAAATAGATGAGGTAGTTTCTTCTATGCTATTAACTATACCCCGACTAACACCAGCCGTAGGTCCAGAAACAGCACCAATAATTTGTAGCTCTTCACCAGCTGGGCCGGATATCTTTTGTCCAATTACTAAGCGTATAGCAGTGGAACCGATATCTAAGCCAGCAATAATGTCATCTTTCATAGCACTTATTGAAAAAGCCCTTAAAACAGCTATTTATAAAAATAGAAAACAAGGACTAATATTGTTTACCTTTGTATTATACAGAATTTTTAATATTTTAACAATTCTAAAACAAATTTAAATACCAATTGATAATTATATTACCAAAAAATAAGGAAATTAGCGTACCCAGAGCTAAAAAAGGGCCTAGGGCAATTTTTGATTTATACTTCTTTTTGCTTGTTATAAGTAAAATAATTCCCACTGTAGCCCCTATAAAATAAGATAGCATTAAGGCTAGCACCAACATATCTAGACGAACTAAGATAATGCCCATCAAAGCGCCTAGCCAAATATCCCCCTCCCCTATAGCCTTGCCTTTGGTAAGTATAAATTGTAAGCCAAAAAATGAAGCCCCTATTAGGCCAGCAATTAAAATACTTAAGAGTGAAAAGCCTAGAAATATATTTATAATAAAAACTAAAGCCAAAAGTGGCCAAACAAAAAGCATAGGGACAAGCTGGAATCTTAGATCATAGACAAATATTAAAGTTAGCCCAAATATTAAAACTAAGTTACGAACTAAAAGGAGAGGAGTCTCTCCTCCACTTAAAAAGAAATGGTAAAAAGAGAAAGCAAACAAAAGAGCTGTTATAAGCTCCACTAGAGGATACTGCCAAGATATTTTCTTTTTACAATTTCGACACTTAGTTTTAAGAAGTATAAAACTTAGCAGAGGAATATTATCATACCAAACTATTTTTTTTCTGCATTTAGGGCAATACGAACGACCTAAAATACTTTCTTCTTTATGCAGTCGCCAAATTAAGCAATTTAAAAAACTACCCAAGATAAGGCCGATTAAAAAAAATAGTAAAAGATACAAATTCAACATATTTATTTATAATTTTTTAAAATTAATTCAAGTCTCCTAGCACATGCTCTGGGGCAATATCGGAAGCCATCTGCTTATAGCTTGCTGCTTTATCTAGCTCTCCTAATTCATCATATAAAATAGAAACTATAAGTGGCCAAGTATAGTCATCTGGGTTTAAGGCTAGTCCATGTAAATTATAGCGCAAAGCTAGCTTTTTGTCGCCCATTAGATAGTGACAGTCAGCAATTTTTTTCAGCAAGGAGTAGTCAGAGGGAAAACTATGATAAGCCAATTGAAAAAACTTCTCAGAAGCAATATAGTCGCCTTGTCTCATATAAGCCTCGGCTAAAGACTTGTACATAGTGTGCTTATAATTATAAACCCCCTTACGGTGAATCTCGTTTATAAGCGGACTATTTGTGTCAGGCAAATTAATTTCTACTAATTTAAAATATTTTATTGCTTCTGGAATGTTGTCAATTTTTGCAAAGTGACTACCTAACTCTAAGTAGCTAGCCGGCCAGGAGGGGCTAAGTTCTATTATTTTATCATAATACTTTTTAGCTAAATCCGGCTTTTCTAGACAAGTATATATATTGGCTTTAGTAAAAATGTTTAAATAGTCTCTATCATCTAGTTTAAGGGCTAATTCTTCTAGCTCTCTTTTAATTACCACCTCCTCACTGGCATCTACATAAGCATCATAGCTACAATATTTAGCAAAACTAGCCGCTAAATGATAGTTTGCTTTTTGAATCAAGGTCGGGTTAGCATCTATACTCTCTATAAGCTGCCTCAGGCCCGCCGCCCTGACTCTTTGCGAGCTATTTATAGCTAAGTCCATCTGAGACAAATAGTAGTCTGATTTTAGTGTTTTGTAAGTATTGTTTATAAACAAGCAAGAAGCAAGGATGGGAAAAATTACAATAACTCCCCAGATATATTTTTCTCTATTTGAGAAAACAAAGTCCTCAGCCCTATAGGCAAGGTGTAGATGTTCATTCTTTTCAACAAAAACAAAGCTGGCTAAAAGAGCAAAGAATAACCAAAAATATACCTCCCCGACTATGATAGTAAAACCAAAAAATAAGGAAAAAATATAAGCTAAAGCGCCAAAGCCTAAAGCTTTACTTAGTTTATAATTTTCACTTTCTTTTGCTTGCGAAAAAACAATTTTAAAGTAAGAATAATACCACAAGGAAAAAACTAACAAGCCGATAAAACCACTAGTAAGTAAAATATCTAAGATAAGATTGTGTGCTCTATCGGCGCTAGTTGCAACCTGACCGTGCAGGGCCCAATCTCTTTCATAATATTTTATAAAAACATCACTCCCTGACTCAAGCCCGTGTCCGATTAAAGGTTTTTCTAAAATAGAACTAGCAGCGGACTGAAAAAAATTAACGCGAGCGGCTGAGCTACCTGCTTTCATGTCTAAAGCCGAACTCATTCTTCCCGGAATTAATATATTAATAGAAATAAGACTTATAAGAGCAAAGCCAAATAAAGAAATTCCTAGTACTATTTTGTGTTTAGTCTTAACTTTGCCAAAAAAAATTGTTTTAAATATAAATATCCCTAGTATTGCTATTAAAGCTAAAATTGCCGCCCTACTCCCCGTAAAGTAAAGGCAAAGGATTTGTAAGCCCAGCACCCAGGCATAGATAAATTTAGACCAGATTTTTTTTGATTTAAAAAAGTAGTAGGCACTTAAAGGAATAGTAAAAAGAAGAAAAGAGGCTAAGAAGTTTGGTTGACCAAAGCTAGAAAGAGTCCTGCCAGTGAGATAAGGCGCCTCAGGCCAAGTAAATATATCTATATTTAAAATTTGTAAAATGCCATAAATTGCAACCAGAGTAGAAGAAGCTAAAATGCTAATAATAATATTTTTTATCTTTCTATTATAAAGCTCTTTCCCCTCACTTATAAACTTAGCTATTAAATAGAAAAACAATAAAACTGCCCAAGAAAAGTATAATAAGTAGCTAAGCAGTCCTTGTTGTCTGGCATAAGATCCCCAAAAGCTTTGCAAGCTATTACTTGAAAAAGGAGTTAAGACACCTAAAATAAGGATAAGAAGCAAGGGTGGCCAAAATAATTTTATAATTGTAGAGTAGGCACCCTTTCTAAGAGTTTTATATATTCTTTTTACACGGCCTTGAAATAGTAGATAAAGTAGCGTAAAGATAGTAAAAAAAGAAATAAGGAAACGAAACAATAAAAGCTTAGAAAGCTCAAACATGTTAAAAGTAGGAAACACAAAGGCGAACCAAAGAGGTACTAGGAAAATAATAAGTAGATAAGAAATCTCAGCCAATATAGAAAAAATACGGCTGAAGGAAAATTTAGATAGGCTTGAAAGTTGTTTCATAGCTATTATTATAGCAAATAAAAAAGAGGCGGGGAAACCGCCTCTTATATCTACTGTTTCAATCTTTTATACACTCTACGCTTCTACAGCTTTCTTCTTCTTCATTAAATCTTGCCAAACAACTAGAATAGGGCTGGCGATAAAAATAGAACTATAAGTACCAACGAAAATTCCAATTAAAAGAGCTAGGGCAAAGTCAAAAATAGTATTACCTCCAAAAATCAGAATCATAAGTAAAGCCAGCATGGAAGAAAATGAAGTATTGATAGAGCGAGACATGGTTTGATTTATACTTATATTGATAGTATTTTCAAAGTTTTCTTTACTCTTAGGTAGGTTTTCACGAATTCTATCAAAGACAACAATCGTATCGCTAACACTGTAACCAAGTACAGTTAAAATAGCTGCTATAAAGGGGGTGTTTATTTCAATATGAAAGAAATGGCCCAAAACTGCAAAGGCGCCTAGAGTTATGATAACATCATGAGCAAGGGCAATTATTGCGGCCACGCCATACTTCCAAGAGGCGATAGGTTTTGAAACCTTACGGAAGGCATAAGAAATATAGAGAACTATCATTATTAAAACTAAAATTGAAGCATTAAAAGACTTGCTCTTAAGTTCTTTACCTATTGAGGGTCCAACTAGATCTAATCTTAATTGGTGAAAATAAGCATCATCTTGATAACTAGCAGCTAAGCTTGATAGCTGGGCCACAATAGATCGATGAACATTTTCTTCAGTCTCCTTAAAGCGCAAGACATAAGTATTGTCCTCACTAGGCTGAACTGTTAAATTATTAATATTTATTTCTGCTAAGCTGTCTGAAATTTCTGAGATAGCGGGCTGATGTTCACTTGTAAATCTACCCTCTAATAAACTTCCTCCGCGAAAGTCAACTCCGAAATTTAAACCATAGGTCGACAAAGCAACTATAGCGGCTGTAAGCAAAATGCCTGAGATAGTTAGGAAAATGTATTTCTTTTGAATAATCCGATAAATCATATGTTTTAATCTAAATATAAATATTAATTATTCTGACTTAATCTTTTTAACTCCTAAAAGCCATCTTCTTTCTTCTAGCCACTTGCCAGAAACTAAAGTAAGTAAAGTGTGGGTAACAACGGTAGCACTAAAAAGAGAAACCGAAACTCCGATAAATAAAGTAGTCCCAAATCCTTGAATAGATGATGTACCAAAAAACATTAATATTGCACAAGTTAGTAAGACAGAGATATTAGCATCACGAATTGAAGGCCAAGCTCTTTTAAAGCCATGTTCTATCGCCTGCTTTACATCCTCCCCAGATCTCAAGCCCTCCTTAATACGAGCAAATATTAAAATATTAGCATCTACTGCCATTCCTAGTGAAAGGATTAAGCCAGCAATACCAGAAAGAGATAGGGTGATAGGATTTAAGGAGTAGAAGAATAGAAGAACGCCGATAATAGAGAATAATAAAACCAGTGATGTATCAAGAATTTTTAACTCATGTAAGGTATAAAATATCAGAGCTATCATTACAAAGACCAAGACTAGGGCCAGGGCAATAGGCATCACTTTAAAGATTGCTAACATTGTTAAACCATAAACACTTAGTGATAAGACTGAAAGAAATCCTGGCAAGCGGTAGACAAAAATCATAAATAAAGAAACGAGCAAGGCTCCTAAAAGTCCAGCTTGCAAACTATTACTTACCGACTTAGCTCCTAAGCTAGCTTCCACTGTTTTTTGAGAAACTAAAGAAATTGGTACCGGCAAAGCACCTGAGTTTAATCTTTTAACTAAATCTTTTGCCTCGTCAATATTAAATTGACCAGAAATAACAGCCTGACCATCAGTAATTTTCTCATTAACACTAGGAGCGCTAATTATATAACCATCAAGGAAAATAGCAATGGGTTGCCCAACATTACGACCTGTCATTTCAGCAAATAAAGTAGCTCCCTCATCATTGAATTGTAAGGAAACCTCAGGTGAACCATCACTAGGGTTAAATTGTAAAACCGCTCTCTTTAAATATTTTCCAGTTAACTCAGTCTCTTTCCACATATCTTCCTCGCTTAACTCCTCTAAGACTTCTTCTGGAATAAGCTCCTCGTCTATTACTATCTCAGCCTCCTCGCCATCAGTTTCACTTTTAACATCTTCTATTTCTAATTTAACATCCTCTTGTTCTAAGACAGCTGCTAAAGCTTCTAAATTTTGTTCTTTAAATTCTAAAATTGGTGTTTCGCCTATCATTTTAATGGCCTCTTCCACATCTTTTATACCAGCTAACTCAGCGATTACCCTATATTCACCATTTCTTCCTTTATTTGCCTGTACCAAAGGCTCACTTACACCAAAGGCGTTAACTCGACGCTCAATAATGTCACGAGCCGACTCTATTGCCCCTGATCTATCGACTTCAGCTATGCCAGTCATATCAGCCTCATAGATTAGCTGAGTGCCGCCTTGCAAGTCTAGTCCTAAATTAAAATTTAGTTCCTTTACTTGAGGCAATAAGATAGTATCATTGGTTTTAGCGGCTACATAGTTTGTGAAATCGTTGTAATAATTTCCGCCAGTAACTAAGGCAACAGTCAGGGTGAATAAGACCAAGATACCTAAGATCCAGCTTGTGCGGGCCTTAAGTGATAATTTAGAAAATTTGTTTAAAACTGCCATACTAATATTATAGCTTAAATAATAAGACCGATTAAAATCGGCATTTATAATGAATTTGTAACTCGACTTCATCTTAAGATATATTGTAATAAAAATCAAGACCATTTTGTCACCGACTAAAAAATGTCTTGTAACTATAACTCTTCTGCCTTTACAAAAAGCTATATTTCGCCTATAATGGAAGCTAAGAATATTTAAATAATAAAGATTTAAACAATAATTTTATGCCTTTAATTCCAACTGTTATTGAAAAAGAGGGAAATATAGAAAGAGCCTACGATATATACTCTCGTCTTCTTAAAGATAGGATTATTTTTTTGGGAGAAGCGATTGACAATCATATGGCAAATATTATAATTGCCCAGTTTCTATTTCTCGATGCCGAGGATAAAGATAAAGAAATTAAGCTCTATATTAACTCTCCTGGAGGCTCAGTTAGCGCTGGCTTAGCAATTTATGACACCATGCAATATATCAAATCAGATGTTTCTACTATCTGTGTTGGACTAGCAGCCTCAATGGCCTCAGTCTTATTAGCCGCAGGTACACCTGGTAAGCGCTTTGCCCTACCCAACAGTGAGGTTATGATACACCAGGTCATGGGAGGAGCTGAGGGGCAAGCTTCTGATATCAAAATTAGGGCTGAGCATATTTTAAAAATTAAAGAGAAGATGAATAAAATACTAGCTAAGCACACCAAACAAAAAGAAGCGACTATAGAAAAAGACAGTGATAGGGATTACTTTATGAGTGCTGATGAAGCTCTTAAGTATGGCATTATTGATAAAGTAATTAAAAAATAAGCAATTAAAACTAAACATAATAAAAAAACAGCTTAAAGCTGTTTTTTTTA
>CAYIZC010000004.1:0-17693 GCA_964367805.1 uncultured Gammaproteobacteria bacterium | reverse complement strand
ATTCTTTTAATAAAATACTCTTGCGGATTCTTAGGGTATCTAAAGACTATCACCTGGCCTCTTTCTGGTTGTGAAAAACGGTAACTAATTTCATCTACGATTAAGTATTCGTGGTCATGAAAATTAGGCTCCATTGAGGCTCCTTTTACATAAAAGGGTTGGATTAAATAATACCTAACAGGCAAAATTATAGCTAAAGAAATACTAACTACCTTTAAAATTTCCCAAACAAAAAGAAAAAACTTACGCATACAATATGTTGAGACTAGACTATTTAATAAAATTTTACGAGTCTTTATTCAAATTAAAGTTTAGCAAAAAACACTAAACATATCAAGCAAGCTTTTAAGAGATTAAACGCTACATTTACTTAAATTATAAGCATAGCGTCTCCATAGCTAAAGAAGCGATAAGATTCTTCTACGGCAACTTGATAAGCCCTATCTATATGTTTTTTACTAGCTAAGGCTGAAACTAACATTAGTAGACTTGATTTGGGTAAATGAAAATTTGTAACTAAAGCATCTACTAATTTAAATTTATAGCCGGGGTAAATAAATATATCTGTCCACATCGCCTTAGTCTCAAGTTTGTACTTAGAACTTAAAATATTTATATTACCTGGCTTGCAGCTAGCCAAAGCTTCTAGTGCTCGACAACTTGTTGTTCCTACTGCCACAACTCGAGAGCCTAGCTTTTTTGCTTCTAAAACTGCCTTAATAGTGTCTTTGCTTATCTCTAAATATTCACTATGCATCTTATGGTCTTTTAAATTTTCCACTTTAAGAGGCAGGAAGGTTCCCAAGCCAACGTGCAAAGTGAGTTGCTTTATCTTGATTCCTTTTTTCTTTAGTCCTTCTAAAACCTCTGGGCTAAAATGTAAGCCAGCAGTAGGAGCTGCCACTGAGCCAATTTTTTCATTTTTGGCATAGACTGTTTGGTACCTTTCCTTATCGCGACTATCAGTCTTCTCTCTCTTAATATAGGGTGGCAAAGGTACCTCTCCTATCTTATTAATTTCCGTCCAAAAATCATGACCTTTTAAATTAAACTCTAAAAGAAAAGTACTATCATCATTAATATTTATCACCTTAGCACTTAATTTATTTGAAACCACCAAATCTAAACCTAATTTTACCTTCCCTTTAAGAAGGCAATGCCAAGTATTTTTTAAAATATCTTCATCTATCTTTTTATGTAAAAAAATTTCAAGCTTTCCACCACTTATCTTTTTTTTAGCCTTAAGGCGAGCCGGGAAAACTTTTGAATTATTTAAAACTAAAACATCGCCTGCTTTTAAGAAGCTAGCGATATTATAAAAATTATCATGCTTAATTTTACCGCTCTTTTTATCTAACACTAAAAGTCGTGAGTCCCCTCTATTTGCCAGAGGTTCCTGGGCAATTAATTCTTGAGGAAGATTATAAAAAAAATCTGATGTTTGGAGTTTAGACATAAAATTATATTTGATTAAATTTCAATATTAATCTATGTCCAGTTTTAAACCCAAGTGATCTAGTCCTAATTGTGTAATAAGACGCCCTCGAGGTGATCTGTCTAAAAAACCTAATTGCAGTAAATAAGGTTCATACATATTTTCTATAGTATCAGATTCCTCTCCGGTTGCAGCAGAAAGTGTATTTAAGCCAACTGGGCCACCTCTGAATTTAGTAGCAATGGTGTGCAATATGCGCCTATCTACAGTATCAAGCCCTAAGCTGTCTACCTCAAGTAAAGCAAAAGCTTCGCGACAAGCAGATAGATCCAATCTGCCTTCATTTTTAACCTCACAATAATCTCGAACTCTTTTAAGCAAGCGATTGGCAATACGAGGAGTCCGTCTGCTACGACTAGCAATTTCTGCTTTTGCTTGGGCCTCTATTTCTACTCCCAAAATTCCGGCACTTCTTTCAATAATTTTTTCTACATCATCTTGTTCATAAAAATTTAAATGATAAGATAGGCCAAAGCGATCACGTAAAGGTGAGGAGAGAAGTGAAGCAAGGGTAGTAGCGCCAACAATAGTAAACTTGGGTAAATCTAGACGCAAAGTTCTAGCACTAGGCCCTTTACCCATTATAATATCAAGGGCAAAATCTTCCATGGCAGGATATAATATTTCTTCAACAATTTTAGGTAAACGATGAATTTCATCTATAAACAAAATATCTCCAGGCTCAAGATTAGTTAATATAGCAGCTAGGTCACCACTTTTTTCTATTGCTGGACCAGATGTCACTCTAATATTAGCTCCCGTTTCATTGGCAATTACATGGGCTAAAGTAGTTTTTCCTAAGCCAGGTGCGCCATAGAGCAAAACGTGATCTATTGGCTCCTCCCTTTTTGAAGCAGCTAAAATAGCGATGTCTAAATTCTTTTTAATCCGTGATTGCCCAATATAATCTTTAAAATTCTTTGGTCTTAGAGAATTTTCTAAATTATTATCTTCAGCTTTTTCTTCCGGGCTAGTTATTTTTTTTTCTTCTGTCATATGTTTATATTTATACTCTATCTCTGTTTAAACTCACAGATGCTATTAAAGTCACAGAACTTACAAAGTGGTGAAGGCTTGGGACTAAAATCTCTTCTATAAATAGCCTTAATTTCTGCAAGTATTTGTTCTTTTAATTTTTCTTTGTCTTTTAGGCTAGCCTCAAATGATAGCTTAGTCCCATCTTCAAGATAGTAATAGCTTAACTTAGTCACCCGCTCTTGTAAATATTCCTCTAAAAATAATTGGTATAGAATTAGCTGTCTTTTTTCTTGATAAGTTAGAGCCTTTTTAGAACTTCCCGTCTTGTAATCTATAATCTCCAGACTTCCATCTGCCAACCTGTCTACCCTATCTATTGTGCCCTTGATGATATCGCTACCAATTTTAAAAGAAAATCTCTTCTCTAGAAAAACTAAGCGATAGGGCTGATTAACTTTATAATCTTTAAAGAACTTATCCAGACTTTCTTCTCCTTTTATAAAATACTTGCCTCTAACTTCTTTACTTAGGTAGCCGTCTTTTATAAAATCTTGTGAGTAAATCGTCTTTAGACGATTCAAGCTAAGATAATTTTTAAGCTCTCTTTTGTCGTCTTCTGTAAAAAGTTCTAATTGTTTATGCTTTTCATCATTTAAAAGAGGCAAGAGAAAGTGGTATAAAGTGTTATGCAAGGAGCGCCCAAATATAAAGGCCGCCTTATCACCAGGTACGGGAACTTTTAAGACAAAAGCAAACTTATACTGCAAGGGGCAAGTAGAAAATGCCGCCAGCTGGGAAAAAGAGAATTTACTAGGCAAGGGATATTTATTTTCCTCTTTACTAAAAACAGGTTTTTCTTTTTTCCCAAAATTATTATCCAAATCTTTTAAGAAATCGTTATCAGTTCCCGTCTTTAAACTATGTGAGCTTTCTTTAAGACCCGCCTCGGAAATAAAAACAGAAGCTTTTTTTTCTCTCACCCCGCCATAATCTTTAGCTGAACTTAGATAAGCTCTTTTCTTGGCGCGAGTTAAAGCAACATAAAACAATCTCCTCTCCTCTTCCATGTGGGCGTTTTTACTTATTTCAATTTTCTCCTTAAGCATCGCCTCGGGTATAGATATTTTTTCCGATCGGGATATGGTTGGGAATTTCTTATCAACTAAATTTACAATAAAGACATATTTAAATTCCAAACCTTTAGCTCCGTGAACTGTCATAATCTTAACAGTATCATTATCAGCAAAATCGAGTTTTAGGGAACCAGTCTCACCCGCCTCTAACTCTAAATTGATAGCCTCTAAAAAATCGCGTAAATTCAAATCAGGAACAGAATCTTCCATCTTTTTAATTTTTTGATAAAACTGATTGAGGTAAGAGAACTGTTCTAAATCCTTATCCCTATCTAAATTATTTAATAAGCCTGAATCATAAGCAAAATGAAGAAATATTTTACTCGTTTTGTTATCACCAGTCAGGCCCTCATGTAGCTCTAGCAATTTTAGTAATTTTTTTATACTACTAATGCTTTTTTCACTAATGCTCAAGATATTATCAATATTTTTTAAAGCTTCAAAAAGGGACCAAACTTTTGTTCTCGCTTTTTTATTGATATTTATCATATCAATATGAGAAACTTTAAAAACTTCCATATTTAGAACACGAAAAAGAGCGCTAGAGTCATGGTAGTTATCAAGTAAGCGAAGATAGTTTAAAATATCTAAAATAATAGGTTTATAATACAAGCCCCGCCAAGACATAAACTGATTAGGAATGTTTCGTCTATTTAACTCATTTAAATAAGCGTCAGCAGTGTTATTTGCTCGAAGTAATATAGCAAAATCTAGCCAAGCAATCTCCTCTTTATTTTTGTTTTTTTCTATATAAATTTTTTCAATCTCAGAGGCCACAAAAGACAGCTCCTCTTCTTGGCTAGGGAAGTTTAGATATTTTACAGACGCTTCACTAGAGCTAGAAGTACTATCATTTTTTGCTTGCAACTTTTTATTTATCTTTAGTTTAGCTTCTAGGCGATTAGGATTGTTGTGTTTAATAAATTTATAAGCAGTATCTAGAATCTCTTGCCTTGAGCGATAGTTTTCTATCAATACTATTTCTTTAGCCTGAGCATAATCTTCTTTAAACTGCATTATGTTAGAAATAGAAGCTCCTCTAAACTTATAAACTGCCTGATCATCATCGCCGGTAACAAGTAAATTATTAAGTGGTGCAGCTAATATTTTAATTAACTCATATTGAGCAAGATTAGTATCTTGAAACTCATCGACCATTATATATTTAAATTTATTGCGATAAATTTTTAAAATATTAGGTCTAATTAAAAATAGCTTAATTGTGTAAATTATCAAATCACCAAAATCTAAATAAGAGTTTTCTAGCAATAGCTTGTTATAAACCTCATAAGCAAAAGCTAACTCCTCTAGTCTTTTAAGTTCAATTTCTTCTTCAGCGTCTAAGGAATCAAGCTCCAGGGATTTACTTTTTTTAGCTTTTAAATCTTTCTTTTTGTTTCTTTTTTTAACTAGTTTAGCAACATATTTTTTATAATCATCAACACTAATATTTTCGTCTTTGAGTCGAGAGAAATGCTTAAGTAATTCTGAGATAAATTTGGAAGGATTTCCCAGAGGAGCGTAATAATCTAATTTAAAAAAATCTAGATTTTTTTTAATAAGCACCCACTGGTCTGTCTCGTTTAAAAGCTTAAAGGCTGGATCTAGTCCTAACTCAAGAGCATGCTCTCTTAAAACTCTTTCGCCAAAGCCATGAAAGGTATTTATCCATAAGTCAACATAGCCATAAGGTAAAATTCTATCAGCTCTTTCTTCCATCTCGCCAGCCGCTTTTTCAGTAAAAGTAAGCAATAGCACTTCCTCGCTATTTATTTTTTTATCAATTAATAAATAGGCGAGGCGATTAATTAAAACTGTAGTTTTGCCTGTTCCTGCACCTGCGACAAGCAACAAAGGACCATCGGTGTGAGTGACAGCCTCTTTTTGAGCTTTATTTAATTTTGTCGTACTTAAAAAACTAGTCATTAATCTTTATATTTACTAAGAGACTTATCTTTGTATCAAGAGTTCACCTGAGCTAATCTCCTCTTTGATTTCTTCGGAAACATCTGACCACTTAGCATAGTTACTTAAAAATATTTCTTTCTCTGGCTCAGTCATAAAGCGGGGAGAAGATTTAATTGATCTATGTGGTAAAAATTTAATCTTTATATTCTCTTCATCTATACTTAAATCCAAAGCGAGACCCTCTTGAGTTTCAGGGGAGAAATACTGATCAAAGATAAAATTACCTAAAGAATAAAAAATAGGTTTTCCTTTATATATTTCCATTCCCTGAACAACGTGCGGATGGTGCCCAATGATTATATCTGCTCCGGCCTCAACTAAGTAATAGCCCACCTCTTGTTGATATTTGTTGAAATAATGCTGATACTCGTTTCCCCAATGAATATTGACGAAAACTAAATCGTTCTCCTCCTTAGCACTTTTTAAAAGTGTCTCTGCTTCTGTTTTGTCAAAATGATTATAAACCATAGACAAACTAATCATTGCTACCTTTACCCCATCTAGCTCAATATCTGTTCTTGAAAAATCATCTATCTTAGCATCAGAGGATCCACTAAAATAAAAATCCATCTGCTTTAAATTATCTCTAGTCTCATCTATTCCTTGCTTGCCTTGGTCAGCAAAATGATTATTAGCCAAAGCAAAATAGTTAAAATTGTAATCTTTAAAGGCTAGAATGTGTTCACTTTTAAAAGCAAAATCGTATAAATTTATTGGTCTATAATGCGCACCCTCATTTGTCACTGCTCCTTCTAAGTTAGCTGAAACTATGTCTTTGTTTGCAAAATAATTTTTATCAGTCTCTAAAAGTGGTGCTAAAAGTTCGTCTACAGTCTTAGTCTCAAGGATCTTTCCTACATTTCTATCTAGCATTACATCCCCAAAGAAAAGAAATTTAAGCTCTTTTGCTTTAGGAAGGATTTCGTCTTCCTCTAAACTACTGTCTTGACCTTCTTTATAATCACCAAGTTCTTGACTTTCCCTTTCCTGCCAATCAAATAGACTAGGATTTGATTTTTTAACAAAGAAAAAGCTTCCTGCTATAAGAAGGAAGGAAAAAATTACAATAACTAAGGTTTTATTTCTTAACATAGACTAAGATTAGGCATTGCTTAATTTAAAATTTTAAAATAGATTTAAAGTCATTATTCTTCACTTTTCCGATTAAAGCTAAATTTAAATTTTCATTTATAAATATTTGTTTAGCTGTTTCTTGCAACTCCTTGGCTGTTATTTTTTTAACAGCAGCAAGAAATTTAGCCGGTGTCATAATTTCTGGTCTAAGCACAGCTTGACGCCCATACCAATTAGCCAGTTCATCGCTCGCCTCCAGGTGCATTACAACGCGCCCTTCCATTATATCTTTAGCTCGACTTAATTCCTCTGGACTTATCAGATTATTTCTTAAACGTTTATATTCACTTAAAATAATCTCTATTGCTTCTTGAGTTTTTTCAGTCGGCACCCCAGCCTGAGTACTTAAATAACCAGAATTAGAATAAAATTCAGTGCTAGTACGAATGGAGTAGGCTAAGCCCTTTCTTTCTCTTAGCTTAATAAACAAACGAGAGCTCATTGCTCCTCCCAAAATTAAAGCAAGCATTTTAGCCGCTACTTCGGACTTATCATTTACTGGAAAGCTCCTTACCGCCAGCGCTAAGACCATTTGATCGGTATCTTTAAAGACAGCCTTTAGCTGTGGTTTTTCTTGTGACTCTATAAGCGCCTCTTGCTCCTTAAACTTACCCGACTTCATTTTAGCTAATATTTTTTTTCCTTGTTTGATAAATTTTTCCTCTAAGTTTCCGGCTAGGATCAAATTCGTGCTTTCTGCACCATATTGGCTTTTTAAATAACTTAAAAAATCAGCTCTTTTAAAACTTTTGATATTCTCCTTAGTGCCAATTATATCCCAGCCGGCTGAAGTGTCGCCATAGAGACAATTTTCTAAAACATCATCTATGTGCATTAAAGGATTGTCGCGATACATATTTAATTCCTCAATAATAACACCCCTCTCTCTTTCTATTTCTTTGGCGCTCAACTTAGGGTTTAAGATCATGTCCTCTAATATCTCTAAGGCCTTCCCTAGCTTTAGGGGTGTAGTTTTTACATAATAACCAGTATACTCCTTGCTGGTAAAAGCATTAAACTCACAACCAAGAGCATCAAAAGCGCTTGATAACTTAAGGGTATTAGGGTATTTTTCACTACCCTTAAAAAACATATGCTCTAAAAAATGAGAAATTCCATTATTTTCCTTGCTTTCATTTCGTGAGCCTGTTTTAAACATGAACAAAGCACTGGCCGTTTTAGCTCCTTTATCATTAATTGCTATTAAATTACTCTTATTTGCTAGCTCTAGTTTATTATATTGATTCATATCTATTCTAGTTTATTTTTTAGCTGTTATTTTAAATCTATCATATATTTGGTATAATTTAAAGCACCTGGATCTTAGCTGATTAAATTAATAAAATGTCTTATGGATTATCAAATCAAGGAAAAAATCAACATTAGTACGGAAAGCAAGCTCTATAAAATTAGTCGTGTCAGAGATTTGCCTACTGAAGAAAGGCCTCGTGAAAAATTACTTGAAAATGGACCAAATAGCCTTAGCTCGGCTGAGCTTTTAGCAATAGTTTTAGGCGTCGGTACTAAAAAAGAGGAGGTCTACTCTATGTCACTTAGACTAATACGAGAATATGGTGAAAAAGGAATTGCTTATCAAAAAGACCCACTGGCTATTAAAAAAGATTTGGACCTCCCTATTACTAAGGCTTGCCAAATTGTTGCTTGTTTTGAACTAGGCCGCCGCTTCTATCAAAAGAAACCAGGCGCCTCTATAGTAATTAGAACTGCTAAACAGGCCTATGATCATTTAAAAGACATGAATCGACACAATAAAGAACAAGTCAGGGCGCTTTACCTAAACAACCATTACCGCTTAATACACGATGAAGTTATCTCTATCGGTACTCTTGATGCTGCCATATTGCAGCCGCGTGATGTTTTTCAACCAGCCCTTGAGTATGGTGCTGTTGCTGTTATTATTGCCCACAACCACCCCTCTGGTGTTTTAAAAGCCAACAAAGCTGACGCTGAAATTACTGACAAGCTTATTTCCGCCGGCAAAATACTAGACATAGAGCTCTTAGATCATTTAATTATTGCTAACAATAAATTTATAAGCATTATTTAAATATAAGCAATGGGTAAAAAATATAAAATTAAAAGTTCTTTTTTAAGCCTTCGGGATGAGGCTAGTGTCAAAGCACATATTTTAAATGATGACTACTTTGGCTCTATTGCTACCATCATAAGTCTTATAAAACAAGAGGTAAAAAATCAGCCTTATGCGCATCAGTCTGATTTTTTTAAACATCTAAATGATTTAGAAAAAGATTTAACCTGGTTACAAAACAATTATCAAATAAGTCCTAAAATAAACATAAAAAATAAAACTCCAAAAGGGAGAGAAAAGAACCAATGCTCAAAAAACATTAAAACCAGTAAAGCCAAAATTACAGCAATAGATAAAGCCCCTCGCCTACTGTCCTTAAAGAAGAAAAAAATAAAAAACAATAAGGCTAGTACTGAGAAAACACCGCTTTCAGCAAATAAAAGAAGGAAAGAGTTGTGAACGGGCTGAGGATATTTATTATTTATCTCTTGTAAAGATAGAGCGATAGTATAATTACCTGCCCCAAGCCCAAACCAGGCTTGTTTTTTTATAAATCTTGTTACAGTTTGGAGCTCATCACTTCGCTCTGTTAAAGAAACTTGCTCTAATCTTGAGCTAGCTTGGAGCCTTGTTGTTATTATGTCTTTAAAAGAAAAGCTAAGAAAGGTAAATAGTATAAGTGAAAAAAAGAGTAAGAAGATATACCTACCAGTAGTCCACTTGTCCTCTTTTTTAATAAAGAAAACTAGCAAAGTTAGTGCCCCTACTATAAGCGCTAGCCAGGCGGAACGAGAGAAAGTGAAAAAGAGAGCTGTTAGATAAACAAAATAGCCTACAAAAATAGAAAGTATTCCGTATATTTGTAAGCGCGAGTTTATAATTTTACGCTTTAAGAGCAAGTAAGCGGACAAGAGCAAGGCTACTACCAAAACACCTGCCAATATATTGGGGTGATCTAGTCCGCCATAAGCTCTTAGCCAGCGTCCAGAGCTTGCTTCAATAACTGATGTTCCTACTAGTTCAGGATTATGAAGAGCTAAGCCTAAATATTTATTTGCAAAAGTGCTTTGACTTAAAAATTGATAGATAGCTAAAATGGCATGCAAAAAAACACTAAGTAAAAAAGCATATATTAACTTAAGTCGAGATACTACGCTGCCTAGCAATGAGTCCTCAGCTAAAGAAAACCTAAGCATATAAAAAAGTCCTACTGCTAGCAACAAGAGACTTATTTTATAAAGGGCTAGTATTCTATCAGCTGCAAAAAATAGTGAGAAGCTATAAAAAGAAACAAAGGCGAGCATAAAATACCAATAAATTGGCACTTTATTATTCTGTCTATTTAAAAATTGATAGATTAGAAAACAAACTAAAGCGAGAATTAGAGCTAGATGGCTAAGATAAAGACTAATTTCAGTAAAATTATTAGTTCCAGCTAAAAGTATTAACTTAGTTTGAAAAGGAAGAAGGAATGCAAAGGCTAGTAAAAAAATTTCAATTAATCTTTTTAAATATTTCATATTTTTTTAAATTATACGCATCTCTATAATAGGGTCTCTTTTCTTTTAGATATAGCTTTAAGACATCATCATTTATTAAAACACCCTCTCTTAATTTAGCTGCCTCCTTTAAGGCTTTTGGCATAATGACTAATTGCATTTTTTTAGCGAATGTTTCAAATGGTAAAATTAATTTATTTTGTTTATCAAAGAACCCTTTATCAATATCCTGCTCTCTAGCACTATTTGCTTTTATAAAATTATCCCATGTATTTTTGTGACTATAAAGCGGCACTAAACCTAAAAGCCAATATTTAAAATAAGGGTCACCTCCTTGTAAATGCAAGCTATCTAGGTTTAAATTTTTCTCGCTAATATAAAAACTTAAACAAATTTTATCTTTTTTGTAATTTTTTCTCGGTCTGCTAAATGACAGTTTAGCTATGCCAGCACAATAAAGTCTACTAAGCCATAGATAGTTTTTTTTAGTGATGATAAACATATCAATATCACTTTCAAGGCGCCAATTGTGATCACCTATAAAATTAGCGGCTGCTACTGCTATGACTCCAGGGAAGGCGGAGAAAATCTTAGTAAAAAAATTTGCTTTCTTTAACTTAGCCCTAGAATAGTTGTAGCGCTTATGTCTCTCTGCGACTATGCCTTCTTGGCCATATAAAAAATAAAAACCTTGCCTCTCTTGCAAGATTTTATTATTTACTAGTACTTTTAAAATATTTTCTGTCTCTAGGTAAGATATTTTCTTATCTATAAGCTTATACAACTCAAAAGTATTAAGTGGGTGTTTAAACAAATCTAAAAATATAATTGGTTCTAAAATTAGCTCAAAGTCTTTTAAATTTTCTTTAGTCGCTATCATTTGTAGGCTTATCAATTTTTAAGACTTCTATATCAGATTTAGTATCAGTAATTTTAGTAACGTCTTTATCCACCTTCTTAAATTCGCGGTAAGCATTATTATAATGATTAACTGTCGTGGTCATACTATTACCTAGTTTCTTCATAAACTCATCGTAGCTTAAAAGATGTTTGCCCAGTTTCTCAATATTTTGAGTAATTTCTTTGGCCTTTTCTTCAATTTGCATGGCTTTTAAGCCTTGTAAAACGGTTTGTAAGTAAGCCATAAAAGAGGTTGGTGAAACAATGACCACCTTCTTATCTCGATAAGCATACTCAATTAAATCTCTCGCGTTAACTTTTACTGCCCCCACTTTATTTATCAAAAGATCATAGTATATTGCCTCAGAGGGTATAAACATGAAGGCAAACTCCATTGTATTTTTCTCTGGTAAGACATACTTGGCGGTTTCATCTATGCGAGCTTTTAGATCTTGCTTAAATAGTTGCTCTAATTTTTCTCTTTTTTTAGCGTCACTCTCAGCTAAAATTCTTTCATAATTTTCTAAAGAAAACTTAGCATCTATAGGTATTACTTTATCTTTTACAAAAACCACAGCATCGACGATTAGGTCACTACCAGTATTTTCATCTTTACCTATTTTATATTGCATCTCAAAGGCGCCAGGAGGTAAAACATTTTTTAAAGTTTCTTCTAAAAAGTATTCCCCTAATATACCCCGTTGCTTGGGATTTTTTAAGATATCTTGAAGACTTTGCAACTGGGCTGAAAAATTAACTACCTGCTTATTGGTCTCATCTAGCTTAGTTAATTTCTCACTTACATCAGAGATCAGTCTAGCTGATTGACTAGTTATATCTTGAACGATTTTAGAAGTCTGGCTAAATTGGGCTTGATTACTCCTATGTGTTTCTGCCAATTTTACATCTAATTCACTTCTTAGCTGGTTATTTTGCTCTGATAAATTATTAAGCCTTTCCATAAGAGCCCCTAGCTCACTCTTATTACTTCCTAGACCTTTTTTACTCAATAAAAATATCAGAAAAGCCAAGGCAGCTATTATTATAACAAATAAAATTATAACCAGTGTTGTATTCATAATTTAGATTTATTATTAAAAGGCTATACCCAGGTTACACCTGCTACTTGGTCATTATCAGCCTTAAAGCGCATAATTCTTACCCCCTGAGTCGCTCTTCCTAAAACAGAAATAGCCTTAAAGGGAGTTCTAATAACTTGACCCTTTTGTGAGATTATAATTAAATCTCTATCCTCCATTGTGTTTGCATTTATCAAAAAGGAGTTAACTATATTACCAGTTTTTTCAGTGATCTTAGCTGTCTTTATACCGCTGCCACCGCGGCCTTGAATTTTATAAGCATTGAAATCTGTTCTTTTACCAAAACCCTCATCCATAATAGTAAGTATTTGGTACTTTCTTTTTTTCTCCTTATCAGTTTTAGCTACTCCCATCCCAATCACTAAATCATCTTTATGCAATCTAATACCTATTACACCAGCCGCGCCTCGGCCCATCTTTCTAACATCCGTTTCTTTAAATCTAATAGCCTGACCCTTGGCGGTAACTAGCTTAATCTCATCATTGCCTGAGGTTGGTTTTACCCAAATCAACCTATCGTTATCCTTAATTTTAATGGCAATTAAACCATTCTTGCGCAAATTTTTAAACGCTTCTAATTCTACTTTTTTAACTATTCCTTTTTCTGTTGCAAAAAATAGATACTTAGAAAAGACGGCTTTGTCTAAAGGTAGGATAGAGGAAACCTGTTCACCACTCATAAGTTGCAAGAAGTTTACCACCGGAGTTCCTTTAGCAGTTCTAGAAGAAACTGGAATTTCATAAACTTTTAGCTGAAAAGCCCTGCCCTTAGTAGTAAAAAATAAGACATCATTATGAGTAAGGCTGGTAAACATAAACTGTACTGTATCCTCTTCTTTAGTGCTTAGGCCCATCACTCCCTTACCCCCTCTAGCTTGAACCTTGAAAGTGTCTGGCTCTAAACGCTTAATGTAACCGTCTCTTGTCATCATTACTACCGTCTCTTCATTGGGCACCAAATCTTCTATGCTAAACTCGCCTAATGCACCAGAGACAACCTTAGTTTTTCTATCATCACCAAATTTTTCTGCCAATTCCTTAAGTTCGCTCTTAACAATATTATTAACCTTCTTGTCAGATGATAAAATACTTTTTTGTTCAGAGATAAACTTAAGTTTGTCTTTAAGCTCTGTTTCAATTTTAAGTGTCTCTAAGTTAGCTAAACTCTGTAGACGCATTTCTAAAATTGCAACTGCCTGTCTTTCTGATAATTTAAATTTCTTTATTAAACTAAGTCTGGCTACTTCTTTATCCTTTGAAGCTTTAATAGTCTTAATAACCTCATCAATATGCTGTAGGGCTATCATAAGACCCTCAAGTATATGGGCTCTTTCTTTTGCCTTATCAAGTTCATACTGAGTACGTCTTTTAACAATATCCTGCCTATGCTTAATGTACTCTTGCAAAATCATCTTCAGAGTCAAAACCTTGGGCTGAATACCATCTATTAGAGCTAGCATGTTTAAATGAAAGGTCGTCTGTAAAGATGTATTTTTATACAAAGCATTTAAAATTTTCTTAGGGTAACAGTCCTTCCTCAGTTCAATAACAATTCTAACACCATCCTTGTCTGACTCATCTCGCAAAGCTTTAATGCCATCAATTTTTTTATCTTTCACAAGATTAGCAATCTTTTCAACTAAGTCAGCCTTATTTACCTGATAAGGAATTTCTGTAACAACTATCATAAAGCTGCCATTCTTTTGCTCCTCAATATCCGCTTTTCCTCGCAAAACAATACCACCTCTACCAGTGGAATAGGCGGTTAATATATCTTTCTTATTGTAAATTGTTCCTCCAGTAGGAAAGTCTGGTCCTTTAACAAATTGCATTAAATCTTCTGTAGTCGAGTCTGGATTGTCAGTTAAATGCTCTATTGCGGCTGCTAACTCCAATAGGTTGTGTGGTGGAATATTAGTTGCCATGCCAACGGCAATTCCCATAGTTCCATTTAAAAGTAAGTTTGGCAGTTTAGCGGGAAGCACGGCTGGCTCTTTAAAGCTACCATCAAAGTTAGGAATGAAATCAACTGTATCTTTATCAATATCAAATAGCATTTCCTCAGAAATGCTAGCTAGCTTAGCTTCGGTATAACGCATAGCCGCAGCACTATCACCATCCATAGAGCCAAAGTTACCTTGACCTCTTACAAGCGGATAGCGCATAGAAAAATCTTGGGCCATTCGAACCATAGACTCATACACAGCACTATCGCCATGGGGATGATATTTACCCAAAACTTCACCGACGACAGCTGCTGACTTACGAAACTTACCATTAGCTCTAAGTCCTATACTCCACATCGCATATAAAATACGACGATGCACAGGTTTGAGCCCATCTCTTGCGTCAGGCAGGGCGCGGGAAACAATAACGCTCATGGCATAGTCAAGATATGACTTACTCATTTCTTCAGTTATAGCCTGCTCCTCAATTAAGCCAAATTCAGTTTTTTGTCTAGAGTTAGAATGTTTGTTGTCAAAATCCTTATCATCATCCTCGGGAAGCTCTGACAAGTCTTCTTCTTTTTCTTGTTTTTCTTTTTTTGTCATATATTAAAACTAATAAACAATTTGTGTTATGTCTTCACAGCCTAAGGGGACCTGGCATGGACTTACTTCGGCCCCAACTCTAGGCATACAATTAATCCATTCTGGGCAATTTTCTGGCTTAGGTTTTGTTAAGCTCTTGTCAACCTCTTTTATAATATTTTCTATCAAATCACTAGCTTCTTCCTTTAAACGAACATCTTTATCATTTTCTTCCCCTATATTTACCTCTTCTTTGAAATCAAAAACATTAACTAATTCAGGAACTGGTTCGTCTAATATTTTTTTAAAATCATTGCCAAAATTTATACTACCACTATCTTGACTGCGCCATGAAATACGCAAAACAAAGATCCAAAGAAAAAATATAATTAAAGCAGTGGCCGATACAGCCAATATTAATATTAAATTTTTTCTCTCAGATGACAGTCTAGTTTTATCCTTTTTAGGCTTTAAATCAATTTTATTAGATTTATTAGCTGTCATAGAGATATATTAAGCTAATAATTTATTCTTTAATGCCATCTAGGTTAACATCGTACAAAATCTTTTCATTTATAAGGCTATACTTTAGCATCTCTTCCTCACTAAACCAAATAGCAATCTCTCTCTTAGCCTCATCCGGCTCATCGGAACAGTGAATTAAGTTTCTAACGGCTCGATTATCAAGATTGGCCAGCTCAAATGAGTCAATGGTGTAGTCACCACGAATAGTCCCACCATCAGATGACATTGGCTCAGTTGATCCCACTATTTTTTTAATAACCCCTATTGATTGATTACCTTCAAAAACCATAGGAACAATAGGGCCGCAAGTCATAAACTTAACTAAAGCACCAATAATATCGCGACCATATTCTATAGCCTCTTTTTCAATAGGTAATCCAGCTGCCTCTCGGTTTTTTAAAACATTCTCTCCTTTGCTTTGAAACCACGCATCATCTTTATTGTAATGAGCCCAGCAAGGCGCTTCATCAGCTATTATCATTTTAAGAGCAACCAACTTCAAGCCAGTGCTTTCTATCCTTTTAATAATTTCTCCAATTAAGCCACGCTGAACAGCGTCTGGCTTTAAAATAACTAAAGTTCTCTGTTTTTTTGGGTTTGTCATATTTTTTAAATACTTAGTATTACTAACTCCATATCTTCCTGAGGAAGATCTTTTTTAGATATTCTTAACTTATCCTCATGACTTGCTTCTATCCCTAATTCACGCACAAACTTATCAACTGGGTCAATGTCTAAATTTAGATCGTCAGTCTTGTAATGCATAGGAATTACTATCCTCGGCTCAATTTGAGAAATAACCTCAACTGCCCCTTTGGCATCTAGTGTGTATTTCCCCCCTACAGGAACTAATAAAATATCTGTACCGGATAGTTTTTCTAACTGAGCCTCATTTAAAGAGGCCCCTAAGTCACCTAAGTGAACTATAGAGATGTCGTCTATTTCTATACGATAGATAATATTTAAACCACGCAAAGCTCCTTCCTGATCGTCATGATACGAGTCAATTCCTTCAATAAAAACTCCTTTAACATCATACTCCCCTGCACAATCAATTACAAAGGGCTTGCCCCTTAAAGCGCTCACATTGTTATGATCGCTATGATCATGAGAAACCGTTACAATATTAGCTTCACAGTTTGGTGGCTTTAGACCAATTTCTTTATTAAAAGGATCACAAATAAGAGTTATGCCCTCGGGCCCAACTTTGTCTTGAATTTTAAAACAAGAATGTCCCTGCCAAGTAATAATCATAATATTAGTATAGATAAAACAATAAAACGGGCTTATTTACCCTAAATTTATTATAACAAAGCGCTCTCGCTAGGTCAATAATTAGCCTTAATGTAAGACTTTTAAGGCTCTTTTTTAAAAATTATAATAATAAAATTAATCCAAATTAAAGTCAGCTAGGATGCTAATTGTGCCCTCACGGCTTGTTTCTTTATATCCTATTCCTAGCTCAGAAATTATTTTAATCACCTCTGGTGACGGGTGTTTAAAAGTGTTATTAGCTCCAGCTGAGATAACTATTAACTGAGGCCTTATCAAACTCAAAAAATCTTTGCTATTTGAGGTTTTAGATCCATGATGAGATGCCTTAAAAATCTGCGCTGAAATATCAGCTGATTTTTCTAGCATTGCAATTTCCATAGTACCCTCATTGTCACCTGACGCTAAAAAAGTTAAGTTATGGCAATCTAATTTAGCTACAAGTGAATCATTGTCATTATTAATTACGTACTCATAAGGGTGAGTAAGTTCTAAATTACAACCCGGCTCTAATTTAATATCTAACTTTTTTTCTAAAACAACAATCTCTGTCCCTTGCTTTCTTGCCTCAGCTAAGAGAAGGGTGTTGGGATAAAATTGTTTTAAATCTTTACCATATATTAAAAGACCCACTTTGTAGCGACGAAAAATTTCAATTAAACCACTTATGTGATCATGGTGAAAATGACTAATAATTATTGCGTCTATTTTCTTTTTATAAAAAGGCAACTCTTTACCTAAAGAACGTAAAACTAAATTATCAGGACCACCATCTATTAATATAATTTTCTGATTGCTTAAATTAATAAGGGTGGAGTCACCCTGTCCTACATCTAAAAAAGATAGCTTTAAAAAACTTTGACCATCATGCTGAAAAAAAACTATTAGTATAAAAAAAATTAAACAAAAACTATAGAAAAAATATTTTAAAAATCGTCTTTTCATTTCTTATATTGATAGGTCTTAAACTTATAAATCTAGAATAGCAAAATGACGATGAACTCTTTTTAAAAACAAAAATCATTCTAAGTAAATAAAATGATCTTTGTATAATTTTAAAATTAATAAAATCTATAAATAGATTTTAATAACTATCATTATATATTAT
>CAYIZC010000003.1:0-18437 GCA_964367805.1 uncultured Gammaproteobacteria bacterium | reverse complement strand
TCTTATGTTTTTATTGTTTAAATAAATAATATGAAGCTAACTGACGTAGCTAAAGATTTAAGTAAACAAACAGATAGGCGTTTAGATAGACGGCTTAAAACTTTGTTGCGAGTAAACCCGCATTATAGGGATTTAGACACGGAAGATAGGAAAATTATTTTAGACCTTTTGAGTAAATATAAAAAAAAGAAACAAAGGGGAATAAAAATATCTGACTATGCGATAAGAAAGGATCTTTATAATATTTACCAAAATCGTTTAAAAATGGGCCTTACTCGCAATGACGTAGATAAGATAAAAGAGCTCTTAAATAGCCTAAAAGATTAATATGAAAATATCAGACATAGCCCAGGGAGGCGGCCAGTTCAAAGCCTCTGTGGGTCCGGGTAGTTTTAATAAAAAACTATATAGAGCCGTTAGACACGGTGATTTAAGAAATTTAAGCGATAACAAGGAAAGTATAATAAAGGCTGTAAAAACTCATGAACGAGCTATTAAATTAGGTAGATTTGACCGTGTAAAAAGAATTAATGCCTGGAAAATTGTTAAAAAAAATGACCCTAATTTAAGTAAAAAAGATGCACGAGATATTAAAAAACTTTTCAATCACCTAGCAGAGGGAGAAAGACAAGTGGAGCCTTTGAAAAAAGAAATTAAAATAGAAAAAGATTTAGATAAAGATAAAACTTTTTCTTTTGAGAAAAGAAGGAAAGCTATAGATGGCGCTAATGTTTTAAGTAGGGTAAAAAATACAAAGATTGATACCCGCTTAGGGGCTAGAGTTAGTGTGGAGCAGTTAAATATGCCTAAGAAAAGAGAGCCAGAGTCAAGTCGAGCTTTGCTTTTAAAGGACAAGTCAGCAATGCGCGAAAAAATGAGACAAGCGAGGATGCCTAGTGAAAGAGTTCATTATGATAAAGAAAGAGAAAAAAGATTAGAAGTGTCATCTTTTGAGCGTGATTTAAATAAAAAATTTAATCCGCTGGCAGACAAAGATGAGAGTGATGATAAGAAAAATAAGAGTAGGGGCTATGAGCCTTTTCAAAATTTATAAATATGATATATATAAAAACAGAAGATGAGATAAGAGTGATACGAGAGGGTGGAAAAATATTAGCTAATATTTTAAAAACTTTAAGTGAGCAAGTTAAGCCAGGGGGAAGCACTCTAGATTTAGAGAAAACAGCTCTTAAGATGATAGCTGAGGCTGGTGGGAGACCGGCTTTTCTAAATTATCCTATGGGTGGGGGAATATTTTTTCCTTCCGCTCTTTGTGTTTCTATAAATGAAGAGGTAGTACATGGCAGTGCTTTGCCAGATAGAGAGATAAAAAGTGGCGACATAGTCGATCTTGACATTGGCATGGAGTGGCCCATTACCTCTGAGAAAAGGGCTAGCTTAAAAATTGCTGCCAACCCCCATTCTAAGCTTGGAGGCTACTACACAGACTGTTGTGTGACAGTAGGAGCCGGCAAGGTTAGTGCGGCTGCTAAGAAGTTGATGATAGTTACCAAAGAATGTTTAGATGCGGCTATTTTAGAAGCTAGGCCTGGTAATTGTATAAATGATATTGGTCGGGCGGTAGAAAATATTGCTAATAAACACAATTACGGCATAGTGCGTGATTTAGTTGGCCATGGTCTAGGCTACTTTGCCCACGAAGCTCCTGATGTACTTAATTACACCATAGCAGAAAGATCTAGTGAGAACATAGTACTAAAGGAAGGCATGGTTATTGCTATTGAGCCAATGATAAATATTGGTACGGGTGATGTTTTAGTAGCTAGTAATGATTACACTATTATTTCTGCTGACAGGTCTTTAAGTGCCCATTTTGAGCACACTATTGCTATAACTAAGAATGGACCACAAATACTTAGCGCTCTTTAAATAATATTATGACTCATATAAAACAATATTTAGGGATAGACTGGGGTGAGAAGAGAATAGGGCTTGCTACCGGTGACAGCCTTACTAAAATGGCCCTGCCTTTTAAGACAGTGGCGAACTTTTCTGAGCTTTTAGAGCTTATAAGTGAAGATGAAATTGAAGTAGTTGTTTTAGGGGCACCAAGAAAGATGAGTGGTGAAGATGCTAACTCTAAGCTCTGGCTACAATTTGTACAAAAGCTTAAAAGTCAGACAAACTTTAAACTTATTTTACAAGATGAGAGGTTAAGTAGTAAGGGAGCAGACGCTCTTTTTGGTAGCAAAAAAGACAAAGCTTCTCGAGATGAAAATGCGGCTGCTATAATACTGCAAAGTTTTTTTGATAAGCAATAATATATATGCTTGAGGGAGCTAACACCAAAGCAATAGTTTTAAAACGCCAGGATATACGTGAAAATGACAGCCTGGTGCTTTTTTATACCAAGAAACAGGGAAAGATCTCTCTTATTGCCCGCGGCACCAAAAAGCCAGCCTCAAAGTTGGTAGGGCATCTTGAGCCCTTAAATGTCATTGACCTTATGGTTGTGCCGGGAAAAACCTATAGCTACGTGGGGTCTTTGAAGTCAGAGAAAACATTTTTTAGCCTCCGGACTGACATAGATGGCCTTAAGTGGGCCTTTGCTGGCATTAGTTCTTTCCTGAGGCTAATAAGCGCTGAAGGGGAAAAAGACGAAAGACTTTTTTCACTACTTTATAACTATTTAAAAATTCTAGACGATTTGGCTAGAGGTGAGGCGGCTAAGCGAGAGGGGGAAATATCCTATGCTGTTTTTATATTCCGCCTCTTAACTATTATTGGCTATCGACCCCAAATTGAAAAGTGCTTGCATTGTTCATTGACTTATAGCTCTCAAGCTAAATATTTTGATTTACAAAATGGAGGAATTTTGTGTGAAAAGTGCTATTTCAGACTAAAAGAGGACAGACGGGAAGGGTATTTTAAGGTATCAGATTCTAGTATAAAGATTTTCAGTTTTATTTTAAATGAAGATAAGTTTTTAGGAAAAAAACTAAAATTTAGTCTTAAATTAGGACACGAACTTGCGAATTTGGCAAATAATTATCTTGAATTTAGGCTCTAATTTAAGCCTTTAAGGCAATATCTAGGGCATTTTAAGCGCTTGCTAAAAGTAGAAAAATAAGTTAATATCTAAGTATTACTTAAATTTATAACATTATAATTTTATGGCAAATAAAAATAACGCTAAGTTTGTCTTTTATTATCTTCTATCACTAACTGCCCTTATTTTTATGGCCATTTCAGTAGGCATGATTGCCTATGGAATTATAAATGAGCTTGTCGCTGATGCCTTGGTAAATGGTAGTTATAGTTACTATACATCATTTAATTCTCAATATAAATTTGCCATTTCTGCTATTATAATTTCTGCTCCCCTGTTCTATCTTTTAACGGGCTTAATTAGAAAGGGAATAAAGAAGGGGGATATAGAAAATGACAGCCCAGTTAGACGCTGGCTTACTTATTTTATTCTCTTTATTTCTTCACTATTTATATTAGGATCGTTTATTAGTGTTATTAGTAGCTTTTTAGAAGGAGAGCTTACCTCTCGTTTTATTCTTAAAACTCTAACTGTCTTTATAATATCGGGAATTACATTTGCTTATTACTTTTATGACATTAAAACAGAAAAAGTGGTAGCTAAGGATAAGTGGATAAAGATTTTTTTCTTTTCATCACTAGCGATAGTTTTAACTGCCTTTATCTCAGTTTGGTTTTTTATAGAATCTCCTCAAAAAGCTAGAGAAAGAAAAGTTGACCAAACAACGATAAATAAGATGGCCAATTTAGAGAGTGAAATAAATTATTATTATTCTAAAAATGAAAAACTACCAGAGGAAATATCTGACTTTGTAAAAGATAGTCAACTTTTAAGTTTAAGTGAGAGCAGCATTGAGTACGTGAAAAAAGGTGATAAAAACTTTGAGCTATGCGCTAACTTTTTAAGTGAGAGCGAGGATTTAGGATATGCTTATAGCTATAGGAAAGATTCTTATTATAGTCACGAAGTGGGATACCATTGTTTTCCCGGAGAAATTTGGTCTGTTGATACGAAAGAAAAATTAGAACCAGAGCTTATTTTCTAGTAATAGCAAAATAGTCTATTTATGATGGAATTTAAAAGTGAAAAATTTACCGGCCCTTTAGGGCTCTTGCTTTCCTTAATTGAAAAGGAAGAGATGGATATAACGGAGATTAATTTAGCCAAGATTGCCGATGACTATGTTAACTATATTCGCGATGCCAAGGAAGCAATTGGACCAGAGGATCTGTCTGACTTTCTTTTATTGGCTGCTAAATTGCTCTATATTAAATCAAAGGCCTTGCTGCCTTATTTGCTAATAGACGAAGATGATGATTTTGATGAGGATGACTTAGAAAGGCAGTTGAAAATGTATAAGGAGTTTGTGGAAGCATCAGTTAAGATAAAAAATATTTTAGAGGCAGAAAATTTTCTTTTCATCCCCACAGTCTTAAAAGTTCGCGGCTTACAAGATGCGCCTCCTAGCTTTATTCCTCCTAAAAATATAGACCTTTCCATTTTAAAATATAAAATGAAAGAAACTATTGCCCGCTTAGAAAAAGAGCAGGCTGAAAAATTACCAGAAGAAAGATTGGAGCCAAAAATAAATATAGATGAAAAAATACAAATCATTAAAGACCTTTTACTTAAAAAAATTAAAATAAACTTTTCCAAGATTTTAAGCGAAACAAAAGACAGAACAGATCTCATTGTTAGCTTTTTAGCAGTTTTAGAGCTTGCTAAGCAAAAAGAGTTAGTCTTTGAACAAGCCGAGCTCTTTAGTGAAATTCATATTTTAAATCACGACTAAAATGAATATTAAATCAAAAATTGAGTCACTTTTATTTGCCGCGGTAAAGCCGCTTAGTTTAAAGGAGCTTACAAGCGCCCTTAACTTAGGAGAAACTGAAGTTAAGAATGCTTTAGTTGAGCTAGGAAATGATTACCAAGCGCGAGATGCTGGTATTACTTTAATAGGGAATAATCGGCGCTATCAATTAGCTAGTAGTGGCAAGAATTCAGCCATGGTAAAAGACTTTTTAAAGAGTGAGGTTACAGGAGAGTTGTCCCAGGCTAGTTTAGAGGCCTTAACCATCATCGCCTATCGGGCGCCAATTACAAAGTTAGAGTTAGAGAAGATAAGAGGTATTAATTGTAGTTTAATAATTCGTAATCTACTCTTGCGTGGGTTTATAGAAGAAAAGTTTGATAGAAAACATCAGGTAAATTTCTATAATGTTACGCTTGATTTCATGAGATTTCTGGGTATAGAGAAAACTAGTGACCTGCCAGATTTTAGCAAGTTATCTCAGGCTCAAAGCCTACTTTCAGTTTTAGAAGAGAAACTCAGTGATAATTAGGCCAACCCAATGATATTTACTAGTTTTATAAATTTAATATTTTTGCTTTTGACTGTCTTGTTTCCTAGTTCAGCTGTACTTATGCAGGATGTAGATATCGTAAATGAGAGTAATTACAGGGAAGTGACAGAGGTTTTAGAGGCAGATAAAGCAGTAGTGCTTTCAGAAGATGGTCGCTACTTATATCTTGCTAAGCAAGCAGATAGTGTGCAGCCTATTGCTAGTATTACTAAACTCATGACGGCTCTGGTTTTTTTAGAAACAGAAAGTGATTTGACTAAGATATATAAGATAAAAGCAAGTGATAGTGTGACTGGCGGTAAGTTGCATTTATTCCCAGGAGATGAATTAAGCTTAGAGGACTTATTTTTAACCAGCTTAGTTGCCTCAGATAATGGTGCAACTATTGCCCTTGTCCATGCCAGTTCTTTAAGTGAAGAAGAGTTCGTTGCCCGTATGAATGAAAAAGCAAAAGAGTTAAGATTGCTACAGACCTCATTTGCAGATCCAATAGGATTAAGTCCTAAAAATGTTTCAACTGCTAGAGAGACCGCCTTACTTACACTAGAAGCTTTTAAAAACCCAGAGATAAAAAAGGCTTTAGCTTTAAAAGATTATCGTTTTAGTACCCTAGGAGGAAGAGAGAAGTTTATCGAGTCAACCGATTATTTGTTATTTGACAAGTCAGAAAATGTCTTTAGCCCCTTAGGGGGCAAGACGGGTTATACCACTGAGGCAGGATACTGCTTTTCTGGTTTATTTCAAATGCCGGATGGTAAAGTGCTAGTGGCAACGATTTTAAATAGTAATGATAAAAATGCTAGGTTTAAAGAGAGTAAGGAAATTATTAATTGGGTTTTCTCTTTCTCAAGTGAAAGCAAAAGTAAGTAATTATGAAAAAAATAAAGGCAGCCTATTATAAATCTAGAAATAAATTATTACAAGTTCATCCTCATTTTTACTCATTTTGTGATAAACGTAAATCCGTAATTAAATTCTTCTTTGCCGGAGTTTGTGCCGCCTCAGTTAATCTAATTTTTTTAGCAATATTTCATAAAGGCCTTAATTGGAGTATAGTTCCCGCCACTAGCTTTGCCTTTGTTCTTTCTTTTGTAGTTAGTTTTAATTTACAAAAGTTTTGGACTTTCAGAGATAACCATAAGGAGAGAATACCGCGTCAATTAATTATTTATATGTTAAACGCATCACTAGCCTTGAGTTTAAATGGATATTTTATGCATCTATTGGTAAGTGTCTGGGGTGTTTGGTATCTGCTAGCGCAGGTAATAGTTAATGTAACAATTGGTCTACAGAATTTCTTTCTTTATAAATTTGTCATATTTCCAGTAAAAAAATAAAATGAAGTTAACAGTTTATACAAGTCAATTGCAAGAATCTCCTGAACTATGGCTACGCAAGGCAGGTTATACATATATACCTGAAAGAGTAGATAGCGAAAGGAGCTTTGTTAGACGTTTAACGAGAGACTTCTATCCTCGTTTCCATATTTATTATAAGTTAGGAAAAGATAAAGAGGGCTCTGAGATGGCGATGTTTAATCTCCATCTAGACCAAAAGAAGCCTGGCTATGTTGGCTTTAATAGGCACAATGCTGAGTATGAGGGAGAGCTTGTTGAGCAAGAGATAGCGCGTCTTAAATCATTTCTTTTACCCGCAATTTTTACATAATATATGAATAGTAGTGATGAGATAAAACAAAAGTTAGATATCGTTGACTTAATTAGGGAATATATGCCCCTAAAAGCAGTTGGCGCTAATTTTCAAGCTAGGTGTCCTTTTCACAATGAGAAGACGCCTTCTTTTGTCGTCTCGCCAGAAAAACAAATTTGGCATTGTTTTGGTTGTTCAAGGGGTGGCGATATCTTTTCCTTTGTTATGGAAAAAGAGGGAATGAACTTTAGAGAGGCTTTAGAGTTTTTAGCCCCTAAAGCCGGGGTAGAGCTCAAGTACACAGATTCAAAGGACAGGTCCAAGCGAAGAAGAATATTAGATATTTTAGAACTTAGCTCTAAGTACTATGCTCATGTTTTAAACAACAAACCCGGGGAAAGTGCTTTAGCCTATCTCCACAAAAGAGGACTAGATGAGGAAAATATTGCTTTTTGGCGCCTAGGCTATAGCCCTGACAGCTGGAACTCACTTTATAATTTTTTAAAAGCCCGACCTAAAGAAGGAGATAAGTTTAGCGATGAGGAAATACTGGCCAGTGGCATGGTAATTAAAAAGGATAGATTTTCTTCGGGTAATAGTTATCTTGATAGATTTAGGGGAAGGATAATGTTTCCTATTTGGGATGCAAATAATAATATTATCGCCTACACTGCCCGCATTAGTCCGGAGAAAGAAAAAACAGAAAAGACTGCCAAATATATAAATAGTCCCCAAAGTGAGGTTTATGATAAGAGCAAGGTTCTATTTGCCCTAAATCATGCTAAAAATGCTATTCGGGAGGAGGATTTAGTAATAGTGGTAGAGGGTCAAATGGATGCTATTGCTTGTCATAATAATGGTATTACAAATGTAGTCGCTTCCTCAGGCACGGCTTTAAGTGCCGCTCAGGTAAGCCTACTTAAAAGATTTACCAACAATATCTCGCTGGCCTTTGATATGGATGAGGCTGGTCAAAATGCAGCTGATAGAGGGGTAGGAGAAATACTGGCTCAAGGTTTGAATGTAAAAATTATTACCTTGCCCGGTGGTAAAGACCCAGATGAGGCTATTAAAACTGATTTAGAGGGGGTAAAAAAGGCAATTTCTGAGGCTGAACCTATGCTAGATTATTATTTTAAAAAAGTATCTAAAGATTTAGATCTTAATGTACTGGATAATAAAATTGATATTCGCGATAAGATGTTTGCTAGAATCTCTTTGATAAGTAATAAATCTAATCAGGGCTATTGGCTTAAGAAAATAAGTGAAGAGCTAGATTTTTCTGAAAATGATATAAGAGAGGAGTTTGTAAAATATTTAAGTACTAGGATTGAAAATAGATATAAACCGACTGAAGGCAAAGAAGATTTAGCAAATCAGCCAAAAAAGAGAGTACTTAGTAAGGAAGAGCTTTTAAGTGAATTATTTTTAGCTCTAGTTTTAAAATTTCCTAGTCTTTATAGCTATGCTGTTTCAAATTTAGATACCAGCTATTTGGCTCTAGACTTAAATGCTGAGTTTTACAAGCACTTGATAATCTATTACAATAAGGCAGGATCATTTGACTATGAAGATTTTCATAAAAGCCTAGGAAACAATAATGATTTTAGTAATTTGCTCGATAGGCTCAGCCTCTTAGGGGAAAAAGAGTTCTATGCTCATGAGGAAAGTGAGGCGAGAAAAGAGTTGATACAGTTAGTGCTGGAGCTTAAAAGAAACGCTTTTAAAAAACAAATAAAATATTTAGAGAAAGAGTTGATAGTTTTAGAGAAGTCGGGTAGCACGGAAACAGAAAAAATGACTAATCTCATGCAAGATTTAAAGAGTGCTACTGATGAGTTAAAAAAACTAAATTAAAATACTATGGCTAAGAAGATTTTAAAAACAAAAGTAGCTAAAAAAGTAGAGCCTAAAAAGCCTACTAAGGCTAAAAAGCTAAGTAGTGTTAATAAAAAAACTACTACTAAAAATAAGCCGCTAGCAAAGCTTAAGCCTAAAGCTGCAAAAAAGAAGACAAGTACTAAAGCTAAATTAGCTGCTAAGCCTGCTAAGGCTAAGGTGCTAACAAAAAAGAAGGCCACAGCAAAGCTTAAGCCAGCCCCAAAAAAAACCAAGACCACTAAAGGGAAAGCACCTCTTACTAAGGCAAAAAAAACGACTAGCGCTGCTAAGAAAACTACTAGTAAAAAGAAAGCTATTTCTAAGAAAAAAGTAAATAAGCCGGTAGTTTTTCCTAGTGAGGAAAAGTTAAAACAGCTTATAAATAAAGGTAGACTAAGAACCTTTGTTACCGAAACTGAGCTATTATATCTTTTCCCGGAAGTGGAGGAATATATTTTAGACTATGAAATGTTTCTTGGTGATCTTCAAGTGAATAGTATTCGAGTAGTTGAAGACTCCGGTCGTCTTTTAGATCCAGTATCTAAAGAAGATGAGGAGGCGGCGGAGAAAAGAAAGTCTCAAGTTGATCTTTCTAAGTTAAGCGCAGACTCTATTCAGATGTACCTAAAGGAAATTGGTAAAGTACCACTTCTTAGTGGTGAAGAGGAGGTGGAGCTGGCTAAGCGCAAAGATAGAGGTGATAGGGAGGCTGAGAAGCAAATCATTGAAGCTAACCTTAGGTTGGTTGTTTCTATCGCTAAAAAGTTTGCTGGAGCCAAAGGCATGACCTTACTGGATTTAATTCAAGAAGGAAATATTGGTCTATTTAGGGCAGTGGAGAAATTTGAGTACCGCAAAGGTTTTAAATTTTCTACCTACGCTACTTGGTGGATAAGGCAGGCAATAACGAGAGCCTTAGCTGACCAATCTAGAACTATCCGTATTCCCGTGCACATGGTTGAAACTATTAATAAATTTCAACAAATTCAAAGAACCCTTATCCAAGAATTGGGCAGGGAACCTATGGCTGAGGAAATTGCCTCTGAGATGGGAGAGGACCTTGTTAAGGTGCGCTATATTATGAAGATTTCTCAGGACACTATTTCACTGGAGACAACTATAGGTGATGACGATGAGGATTCAACTTTAGAAGATTTTATTGAAGATGTAAAAAATATTACTCCCGATAGAGTGGCCGCTTTACAATTATTGCGTGATTATGTAAAAGATATAGTAAGGCAACTATCTCCCCGTGAACAGAAAATTCTTGAGATGCGCTTTGGCCTTATCGACGGTGTAGCTCATACTTTAGAAGAAGTTGGTCAAGAGTTTGAGGTAACAAGAGAGAGAATTAGACAAATTGAAGCTAAGGCTTTAGAGAAGATTAGGAAGTTTGAGGGCTTAGAAAAGCTAAGAGATTACTAGCTCTAAAGTGAAATATATTACTCAAATATAGTTTATTGACATCGAGACAGAATTTGCTATTATATAAGAGTAAATATTTCACTTTGAAGTATTTTGTTTTGTGAAGACAATTAAATATTCCCGGGTGGCGCAGCGGTAGCGCAGTTGGCTGTGAACACATCTCTTTATTTGGTATATTATCTATATGTCAAAAGATAAGAGAAAATACGCCCATCGTGCAGAGTACTTAAAAGCAGCAGTTGATAGGAGGAGGAAACAAATCCGTCAAATGGCTCTAGAGTATAAAGGTGGCAAATGTTCTATTTGCGGTTATAATAGATGCATTAAGGCTCTTGAATTTCATCATTTGGAATCTGATAAAAAAGATTTTGGTATTTCTTCAAAAGGATATACTAGAAGTTGGCAGAGGGTGAAAGAAGAGCTTGATAAATGTATATTATTATGCGCAAACTGTCATCGCGAAGCACATGAGGGCATTACGCAGCTTCTTCAAGTAATTGAAGAATGAAAACAAGGTGAACTGTCTGGAAGCCTAAATCTGAAAGGATATGGTAATCAGCAGCCAAGCCCTGAAATATTCAGGGAAGGTTCAGAGACTATCCCGAAAGGGAGTAGGGTTATAGCAATATAATTCGAAGCGCCTTGCATCCGTTCTTAACGGATGATGATATAGTCCACACCACTTAGAAATTAGTGGGTAAGTGTAACCAATTGGTCGTCGGTTCGAATCCGACCCCGGGAGCACCGATACAAAAACGAGCAGAAATGCCCGTTTTTGTTATATTAAATTAGTTTGAATATTTTTTGCTATATTTTAGGTATTTTAGCAAAAAGCTTGATTTTATTGGTCAATATCGGTTCGAATCCATGTCCTATTTTTAAACTTAAAATATGTTATAATGAATTTATAAAGTTAAAAATATAAATAAAAAATAATTTTAAGAATTAAAATATGACCGCACAAATTTTGATTTTAATAGTCTCATTGATAACTTTGGGATTTGCAGCAAATTACCTTGTTAACTCTAGTATAAAAATTGCTAGAAAATGGAAAGTTTCTGAAATGTTTATTGGCTTAACTATTGTTGCTATTGGAACATCTGCTCCGGAATTAGCAGTTTCCGCCTTCGCCGCCTTAAAGGGCCAAGGGGATTTGTCTGTTGGGAATGTTATTGGCTCTAATATTTTTAATTTAGGATTCATCTTGGGTCTAGTTGCTATTATTGCGCCACAGGTAATTCCTAAAAAAATGGTTAAACGAGATGGGGTGGTTCTTTTTATCGCCACAATCATGATTCTTTTTTTCATGTGGGATCTTAAAATTGTTTTTTGGGAAGGACTAATCTTATTAGCTAGTTTAGTTTCATATTTAACCCTTCTTTGGGTTAAGAAAGACGCTCAAACGGAAGAAGATGATGGAGAAGTCGCGACATGGAAAGACTATTTAATCTTTATAATCAGTTTAGCTATTTTGGTAAAATCATCCGATTTCACAGTTTCGTCTGCTGTTTTTATTGCTGAGTACTTCAAAATTTCTGCTTGGGCTATTGGGGCAACTATCGTTGCTGCTGGGACAAGTTTGCCCGAAATGGCCACCTCAATAATTGCCACCTTAAAGAAGAAATTTGGTTTATCTGTCGGCAATGTGATTGGTTCCGATATTTTTAACACTTTTGGTATAATAGGAATAAGTAGCGTTATCGCCCCAATTACACTAATGTCAAATGGGCAAATCTTTGGTATAGCTGATTCTGTTTTTTCTGTTATCATGTTAATAGCCACCATTCTTCTTCTATTAATATTTATGAGAAGCGGCTGGAAGATTAGTCGTAGGGAAGGAATTATCATCTTTATAATTGCTTTGATGAGAATGGCTTTTGAGGTTTATGTTGGAAAAACGTAAAATATAATATTTATAAATAATCGTACAAATGCTGATGAGTTAGCCCGTATTTATTAGATTTTTCCTTGTAACTGGGTATTACTCTTTAGAGACGGGATGGTACCTATAATTATCATCTAATCTTAGCCACACCCTTTCGAACATCGTCCACGACCCCGAGCCAACACATTCTTAGCGCATAAGACCGATGAGAGTCGTCTAATATTGCTAAAAATAAAAAGAACTTAACCTATGTTGAGTTCTTTTTATTTTAGCTAAAACATTGCTTTATATTTTGACTTTAAGATAAGTATATGGGATTATAAAGAAAAGATAATAAGTTAAGGTTTTTGTTTTTTTATTAAGGTGCTATAATGTAATCACAATTGAATAATCGTTTTATAAAGAGTGCAGCGAGGGAACTAGCCCTATGACCTGCCAGCAACCCCAAAAAAATCTATTTGGAAGGTGCTACGTCTAGCCCGAGAAGGGAAAGATAAAGGTCGATTTTTTATTTCAAAATAAAAACTCTTTCCTTTCTAGGGAAGAGTTTTTTATTAATAAGTAAGTAAGTAAATATGAATATTCTAAGAACAGCAGAATGCGTTAGTCCGCGTCATCCAGATAAAATGTGTGATCGTATATCTGATTCAATTCTTGATTGGTATCTTAAGCGCGATGCAGAATCCAGGGTAGCTATTGAAACAATGGGTGGAAATAATAAAGTCTACATCCTTGGTGAGGTTAGCTCAAGAGCAAAGTCAATATCACAAAGTGAAGTGGAGCATATAGTTAAAAATGTGACGAGCGAATCTAAGTTAAAAGTTGAGTTTCATCTTAATACACAAAGTTCAGAGATAGCCCAAGGAGTAGATCTGGGTGGTGCTGGTGATCAGGGAATTATGATTGGCTATGCGTGTAATGAGAATGCCTCATTAATTACTGACGAGCTCTATTTGGCAAGAGATTTATGTCGTTATATTTATAATCAACATCAGTATGATGGTAAAACGCAGGTGACAATTGATAATTTTGGTTATATTAATACCGTCGTAGCTAGTTTCTGCAAAGTTAAATCAGATAGATTAAAATATTTAGTAAATGAGTGGCTAAAATTAAGAAAAGGCAGGCAAAGTAAGGTTAAAATATATTGTAACCCCGCTGGAGATTGGAACATTGGCGGCTTTGCAGCTGACACTGGCTTAACTGGTAGAAAATTAGCAGTAGATAATTATGGACCACAAATTCCACTTGGTGGGGGAGCGTTTAGTGGGAAGGATGCCAGTAAGGTGGATAGGAGTGGAGCTTATATGGCCAGAAAAATAGCAGTTGATATCTTAAAGAAAGAAAAGGCAAAAGAGGTTTTAGTAAAAATAGCCTATGCAATTGGTATTTCTTATCCAGTTATGGTTACAGCAGAAGTGGATGGTAGGCAGCAAATAATTACTGCTTATGATTTAAGACCGCGTGCTATTATTAAACTATTAGACCTCAAGCGGCCTAATTTTGCACTAACGGCTAAGTGGGGACATTTTGGTAATGGCTTTTTGTGGGATCAATAAGTTAAAATAACAGCTGAGTTAAAAAATATTACAGTCTATTCTATTAATTTATTTAATAATATTTTAAGTATTGCTTATTTAAACTCTTTGCCTACTTACACCATTTCATACTATACTAACACTACTATGAAACAAAAAGAGGCTTTAAAGATATTACAAGCAGGTCACAATGTTCTTATTACCGGTCCAGCGGGAAGTGGGAAGACTTTTTTATTGAATAAATACATTGACTATCTAAAAGAAGAAAAGATAGGGGTGGCGATAACCGCCTCTACCGGCATTGCCGCTACTCACCTTGGCGGCAGAACCATACATTCTTGGGCGGGCATAGGTATCAAGGATCACTTAAGTCCAGGAGAGATAAGGGCTCTTACTAAAAGAGCCTATTTACGGAAACAATTTGAGAAAACTAGTGTTTTGATCATAGATGAGGTGTCTATGTTAGATGCAAATAGACTAGATATGATTAACTCTGTTTGTCAAGCCTTTAAGCGAAATAGCTTGCCTTTTGGTGGAATCCAAATAGTTATGTCAGGAGACTTTTTTCAACTCCCACCTATATCTTCCGGGCAAGATGAAATTAACTTTGTTTATAAATCTGAGATTTGGCTTGAGATGGGGCTAAGAGTTTGTTATTTAGAAGAGCAACACAGGCAAGATGATAGGAAGATGAGTACTATTTTAAAGAACTTGAGACAGGGCGAGGTGGGTGATGAGACGGTTAGATTACTTCGGGGGAGATTAAATCAGAGGCCAAAAACAAAACTCAAGCCAGTTAAATTATTTACTCACAATATTGACGTTGATTTAATTAACAACACTGAGCTCGCAAAAATTAATGCGGCGGAGTTTAGTTATCAAATGACAGATGAGGGTGAAAAGAGATTAAGTGACTCTCTGAAAAAAAATTGTTTAGTTCCTGAGAATTTGGTTTTAAAGCGCGGAGCTCTGGTTATGTTTGTGAAGAATAAGTTTAAGGATGATAAGGTAGTTTATGTAAATGGCACAACTGGTGTGGTTATTAGCTTTGATGATAATGACTATCCAGTAGTACGTCTTAGCTCAGGAGAGGAAATTGTAGCTTTTCCTGAGAGCTGGACGATAGATGATGAACAAAAGGTGCTTGCTAAAATCACTCAGGTGCCTCTTAGGCTTGCCTGGGCTATAACTGTTCATAAAAGCCAAGGAATGACGCTTGAGGCAGCTGAGATAGATCTGAGTCGCTCATTTGGCTATGGTATGGGCTATGTCGCTCTCTCTCGACTTAAGAGCTTAGATGGTCTTTATTTGCTGGGAATAAATGAAATGGCCTATAAGTTAAACCCAGAAGTATTTTTATACGACAAAGAGCTCTTAGCTCTTTCAAAAGAGGCTAGTATAGGCCCCAAGAGTGGTGGTGGCTATAGATTGTTTTAGAATATAAAGCAGTTTAGTTGTGGTCAGTGTTTAATTTTTCATTTAAAGTCTTATTTTCTAAAATAAAATATGATATAATAAGATAGGAGATAGGATTTATCCATGTCTACTTAGATAAATCTATGCTTATATAAATTTTAAAATAAAAGTGCTCTAATTTGTATGTCAAAGTTTATAAAATCTAACAATTACCACGTAGTTAATAACTTCCCTAAAGATTTTTCTTTTTTTAGTAGAGCGCTAAGTAATATTGCTTTTTTTATATTAACTACAAAAACCACTAATCGTCAAAATCTCTTAACAAAAGAAGATCAGTTTTCTGCTAAAAAAGTAATTCAAAAAGGAGATATCATTTTAGCGGGTGATTTTAGTAGAATATCTCGTTTTTTTACCGGCAAGTTTTTTACCCACACCTTACTCTATATTGGTGAAAATAATTGTATACATGCAACTATAGATGGAGTAGGCACCATTTCTTTTGATAAGCTATTTAGCGAATACGACACTCTCCTTATCATACGACCTAATATAAAGGATAATATTGAAAAGACCATAGAAAACGCTGTTTCTTTTGCGACTCAAAAAATAGGGCTTGCTTATAATTTCTATTTTGAGCATCGCTATGATCGCTATATTTGTACTCAATTAATAAATAAGTCCTATAAGCAATCAGGTTTTAGTCTAAATATAGGATCAAAGCATAAGCGAGAAAAAGGCCGTTTTCGTATTTTTTCCCGCATCCATAGGGTTATAAAAGCCGATGATTTCTTAAAAGGAGATTTTAAAATAATTTATACCTCAAAGGAGATAAGAAAACCAAACTACTTTAAAGGAAAGAAAAAAGGTCTTGCTCAGTCGGTCTTAAGATCAAGCCTGCAAACAACACAATAATTGCCTAGCGTATAAATAAATTAAAAAAAGACTCCTTTTTTAAATGGAGTCTTTTTAAAAAAGGAAAAAATAAACAGACCAGATGTCTAAAGCTTTGTCTCTATGACTAAAATTCTTTTAAGATACTATCTTTTGGTGTATAATACTATAATAATTGAAGATTATTTTATTAACTTGCCTTTGCGCTAAAAAATTTAGTATGAGAAATTTTTCTAAACAATTTGATAAGTTAGCTAAAAGTGAAAAAGAGAAGAATGTTGAAGCTGAGAGTCAAGAGGAGAGTGCTCGCCTTAAGGGTGAGACCAAAGAAGGTTTGCTTAAAGCTGAGCTGGAAATAAGCTATTTAGATGATTTAGATTCACAATTAAGTATGGAAACTGAGTTAAGTGAAGAGTTTCTAAAAACAAAAGATAAGGGCTTAAAAGAACAATTGGACGCTTTAAGAAAATCAGGAGAGAATTCTTTGAAAAATATTTCTGCAAAAATTGTAGAAATGTTTAACTCAAGTAAAGTGGTTGTAAAGTTGCGTGATAGTTATATTGAAAAAAGAAGTAAAAAGATAAAAAATGAGCTTTTTGATGAGAAAAGCATAGTAAGCATAGAGGGCTATAATAGTTATCTAAAATTAATCCAATCTGAATTTTGGGGTAGTTCTTCTAAGGCTGGCGATGCTGTTTATAGGGCAGATAGCGCCCTAGAACAAATGTTTAAAAAATTTCCTGAAAAAAGACAAGAAATAATTGAAATTTGGCCCAGTTTATTTACTAGAGAAAAAAGACCAGTTTTCTATGCCTTCTTAGATAGTATTAAAGCTATAAAGCATGAACAGTATGATAGCATTGAAGATGAAGAAGAAAAGAGTGAGTATATAAAAAATAGTGATGATTTTGTAGCTTTACTATGCCTTTCAAGAAGAGGTGGTAGCGCTGTCTATAATGAGGTCATATTACGTCTTGATTCTTTAATTTTAAATTATCCAAATGTAAAAGAGTTGCCTGAGCTAATTACCGATACTCTTTTTGCAAGCGCCCTTGAAAGGCCAGCTGAAATAATGTCTGACTCAAGAAGAATAGACTTCCTCTTTGATCTATGGATTTATGAACATGAAGACAGGTATAATTATTTAGTTGACTCTAGATTAGCACCTATTTTTTTTGATAGACTTAAAAATTGCACCAAAGAGGAAACAGATATCTTGCTTAAAAGAATTATAAAGAATCATGACGAATTAAGTGATTGCTGGTTAATTGAACTCTTGCCACTAGAAGAAAGCCATTTTAAATTATTAAAAAGTCAAGAAAAAGTTTATGAAAATAGTGATTTTAGTAAATTAGTAGATCTTAAAAACGATAAATTTTTAGGAAAAGATCTTGAAAAAAGAGAGCAGGAATTACTACTTGAGACTGTCAATAAATTGCAATCGGGAAGAGAATTAATTTTTTTAACTAATCTTATATCTAATTATCCTGATAAAAATTCTAGTATAAGTGAATCAGATTTAGAAACTATACTTAGTAGCTTATGTAGCTCTGATTATGGGCGCTATAGTTTAAGAGAACTTCGCTCTTTAGCCCAGTTAATGGATAGAAATAATTTCCCAGATAAACTTAAGGCCATTATTTATAATGATAACAGCATTAACAATAAAACTTTAAATGAGATAATGACAGGCGTTGATGATGATTCTTTAAATTGGGTAAGAGATAATAAGTTGTTATTTAATAGCTTGCAGCTGAGTTTTCATCACAAGGCTAATCGCGGTGATCTAAGGCATTATTTTTATGAAGTTTTAGATGCTAAACGAAGTTCAGACAACTTAGATGATTTAATTAGGTCATATAGCCTTTCGGATAATGAATTTGAATTTGAAGAAATTAAATCCTTATTTTTAGAGGAAAGGATTGATAGAAAATATATTAAATACTTCATTGCTAATATAAGCAATGAGATGATAATAAATGGTCTAAGCGATGAATTTATCTCCAAGGCAGATAGGGTTTGGTTTTTAGAAGCTGCGCTTAAGCACGGCCAGGCCTATAATTCTATTTTGCTCCTTGAAAATTTAACAGCTAGCGGGGAAATAGACACACAAGAAAAAAGAGATGATGTCATAAGTTCTATGGGAGATAATATATTATCTCAAATTGATTCATATGCTTCAAAAAAAAATATACCTTGGAGTATGATTGTAAGCCAAGATGATTTACCAAAACAATTATTCAGTGAAGATTGGTTGAATTTTTTAAAACCGCAAGAGCTTTCTGATTTTAGAAAAAAATTAATGAATGGTAGTCTTGAGTTTGAAAAAACTAGAGTAACAACATCTATAAACTTGAGCAGAGAAAATATTATAAATG
>CAYIZC010000002.1:0-20151 GCA_964367805.1 uncultured Gammaproteobacteria bacterium | reverse complement strand
TCTTTAAATATTATTTTAAGTCCACTATTCTTGTTTTTTTTGTTTCTTTTAGCCTTCGTTAAAAAAGAATAATTTTTTCTTTTTTTCTTCACATGAAGTGAAGCAGGACTCTCTTTTTCTTTATTTGGCTGCCTTAAATCAACCAACATGCCGGAGCGCTTGGCTTCTTCTAAATCAGTGAAGTTATTTTTAGTATTAAGTCGATTCATTATTTCTTATTAAATAAGACCTGTTTATAGACATTAAAGGTTTCATTGGAACATTCCCACCAAGAATAGAGACGGCTTTGTGCGAGTCCTCTTTCTTTCATTTTTTCTCTTAAGCCCTCATCATCTAAAATCATGTTTAGCTTAGCGATAAAATCATTCCTATCTTGAGGGTTAAAATATAAAGCAGCATCACCTAGAACCTCAGGCAAGCTAGACCTGTCTGAGCTTAAAACCGGACAAGACCTAGCCATAGCTTCTAGTGGTGGCAAGCCAAAGCCCTCGTAAAGTGAAGGAAAAACATAAACCTTAGCTTCCTGGTAGAGAACTTCGAGTTGCGCATCAGGGACATATCCAGGAAAAACCACGGGGCTATTAATGTTTTCTTTTTGCCATAAATTTAAGGATTTTGCATAATCCTTTAAACGTTCATAGAAATAATCTGACTTGCCCACTAGCATTAACTTCAACTTAGGTCTCGCTTCAAGTACGGTCAAAAAAACTTCCAAGAGTTTCTCTAAATTTTTATGAGGATAGGCATTGCCTACGTAAAGTAAAAAATCATTACCCAGGTGATACATTTCTTTTGTTTCTAGTGCGTCTATTTTAGAGACAAACAAAGAGTCTCTTCCTCTAGCTAAATTAGAAACACCTTCATAGGTGACAACTATCTTACCCTTAGCTTTAGGAAATTTACTTATAATATCTGTTTTAGTAAATTCGGAAACAGCAATTATTTTTTTAGCTCTCCAAATTGCTACTCCTACAACAAAGCGGTAGGCTAAGTTCTTAAATCTATAAACATATTTACTTTTAGTGCTAGCTCTGGCTGTAGGAAATCTAGTGAGTATTAAATCATGTAAAGTCATCACGAACTTAGCAGGACTAAATATGGGAATATTAAAATGAGGGTAGTGCATTAAGTCTAGGCGCTCTTTTGCAATATAGAAAGGTAGTATAATTTGCTCTTGCCAAGAGTACCAAGGAACATCAATAATTACTTTTTTTACCTTCTTGCTATCACTTTGAAATTCGTCGAAATTATCAGGACTTAAAAATATAACAAAAGAACAGCCCGAATCATCCGAAGACTCATTTATTTTTATTATATTATCTATCACTTCTTGTGTATAACGTCCCAAGCCTTTTCCAACTGGTCCGTAGAAGCGAGCGTCTATTCCTATTTTCATTTTTTTACTAATTTAATCTATAATCTTTTAAGCAAAGGGTAGGTTTGAAGGTGGGGCGCTAGTTTGCTTTGTCTGTTTACTGTCAAAAGAGTCATCGAAGATATTAACTGCCTCTGTTTCATTACTTAGGTCAGCTTTTTCACTTCTTCGATTAGCAAAGCTTTTAGCTGTCTTCTCCTCCTTTTTATCTTCTATAAAAAGATCGTCTATATTTCTATCAGCAAACAAGTCATCTGGGGCGCTTTGTAGCTGCGACTCAAGAGGTAATGACGAGGGGGCGTCTGCCTTCCTTCCTTCTGTTTTTTGCATCAATGAGGCTCTTACACTAGCTTCAAGTGGGAAGTGCCAAAGAGTGGCTAACTCTTCTATATTATAGAGGCCCGCTGATGCTCCCACTCCAGAAGATCTATTCATATAAGCATTGAGTAATGCATTTTTCTTAGTCTTTAATCTGGAGTTACGGAAAAAATATACGGCCTTAGTCATAGTATTTTTAACATCAGGCTTTAAGCCGTTTAAATCAAGGGCAGTAAACTGTTTCATGAAACCAACCATGCCATTGGCCACCTTAGCCTTGTTCATTACTTCTTTTTGGGCTATATAGACAACTCTTGTTTTAACTCCAAAGGCTAGCTTAGTTGATTTTCTAGTAAGAGCTTCTATCTTCTTCTGGTCTTTAGGGGTGAGGTCAAACATTGTTTTAGCTTTATCATCACTATCTTTTTCCTCTATATCACCCCAAATACTAAAAAACATCTCACTTAAATCGCCTAACCAGGTTAAAAATTGCATAAATAAACCCTTCTTGGCTTTTGGTTTTTTACCCAAGACATTATTAATTTCTTCATCAGCCCTATCTACCCAATCAAAACCAATCGGAGTAACTATGTATTGCAACCAAAGCTGCTCACCCTGGCGCAGTGAACCACATAAGTCCATTAAGGTGGCCATAGGATCTTTAAACTGTGTTTCACTAGGACCCATACTATGTTCGAACTCTTCGTAGCATTTAATAGGATATACCCCTGGAGCAGATTGAATAAATTCAGTTCCCCAAATATCATATTCCTCATCTGGGAATTTTTTTGGAGCTGAGTCTACATAATCATCAACCTCTGAAATCTCAGCATCAGGGTATTGAGAATAAACAGAAGATTCTATTAGATCACGAAACTCTTTTGGCGTTCTAATTAAAAATTGAGTATAACCTTCAAGGCTAACCACCTCATAGCTAAAAGATTTTTGAAACTTCCCTTCAAACCATTTTTCAAAAAAATTCTCACTTCCATGGGCGCCGGCTAAATAGGTAAACATGTTCTCAACCGCTTTTGGCGTTTGTTCATTTCCCTTGGGGATGTCTATAGCCAGTAGGGTAAATTTATGTGTTCCTGCCCATTTACCCCTTATATAGTAAAGGTAAAGTTGCAAGACGCCAGCAATAAAATAAATCCCGATTATTATCCAACCAAAATTAACCATAAAAGCTAAAAAAAGCTCATCTGGCGGTAAAGCAAAGAATGATTGTATAGCGCTAGTATTTATAACTATATCCATATATTAAAGCTCAACTTTACTTAAATTTTATCATACATTATGAAAAAAAGAAATCCACTTAAAATAAATAAGTGGAAGTCTTTTATACTTTGATTTTTGTTTGTTTATTTTGTCTATTTCTGCCAATTTTTTAAGGCATAAGTACCTCTTCCCACCAAGACATAACGACTGTCTAGTATGAGTTCATTATGGACTGTAGCGGCATTAGCTTTCTTCTTATCAAACTTAACTTCATTTATCTTGTCAGCGATGGCGGTAAAGTGCATTGGCTCACCAACGTGCTTTAATACTAAATAAATTTTATCATTAACCGTTTTGGGTTTTATTTCTTGCCAATTAGAAATTCCCCACTCGCCAAATTTATTTCTATCTAAATTTTTAACTGACTGCATTAGAGAATAGAGCACTTTATTACTATTTATGATCTCCGCTTTATCAGGAAAAGTCTTACTTTTAAATATAGGTTCAATATTTACTTCATTTTCTTGTAATTTTCCTTGGTGACTATTGTAAGTATCGAGCTGTTTTAACAACTCTATCAATTCTTCTGTCTTAAGAGTTTTCTTTAAACCCTCAACTTTTTCTATTAAGCTGTCAGCTAAATCCTCTAGATAGGTAACTTCCTGACCCTTTACTTTAAAGGAAGGGCTAAATCTATCACTATTTTTTACAAATTCAAAATCATCAGCTAGTAGCTTAGAAAGAATAAAATCAAAATGATTGCGATAGGCGAGGCGTAAATCTTTATTTTCATCACTACCTACCTCCACCCCGTCAGCTCTCATCTCAAGAGCAATCACAGTAAGAATGTCTAATAAATAGTCACGCTTAATTAAACCTCCGTGCTCTTCCATTAACTCTGAAACTGTCTTTTTAACAGTACTGACATAATCTTCTAGACTTTGTAATTTTTTAATTTTCTTAATACTAGCCGCCTCAATCTGTCTTACTCTCTCTCTGGTAAGCTTATGAATACCGCCAATTTTTTCTAAAGTTTCACTCTTTTGACCCTTAAGGCCAAAGCGTCTCATCAAGACATCTTTCTCTCTGTCCATTAACTCTGAGAAAAGATTAGAAACAACACCGATTACATCTAATCGGCTAGATTCTTCATTTCTTTTTTGAACAATTTTTTCTAAAATGTTTGCCATATATAAAAATAAAAAACTATTAACAGTTTTAAAACTCGACTAAGCTCATTTAACTGTCTTTACACTATCACAATATTTTATATTAGTCAAGGGCTATTTAGACCTGCTTCTTTTGTAATGCTTGAGGTTTTTTTGGTCAAATATTAGTGAATACACGAAGTATTGCACTACTCTTCCTAGAATTATAACTTGACTTAAAAGGCTTTCTTGCTTGAAAAATTTGCGAAACAAGCGGTGTTGCCCATAGAAAGAATGTGCTTTTACAAAGCTACTTTTTTTTAACTGATTTAAAAGCCTTGCTCTTATACCCTTGTCATAGAAAGCCGCTGTTCTGTCGTGATAAATAATAGCATCAGAGACAAGCGCCACCTCAAGCCCGGCCTTATAGAGACGATACGCTAAGTCGCAGTCCTCTTTGTACATAAAAAAATTAGGATCAAAGTAGGCGTCTCTATAAGCAATTTTTTTTAATTTATTTAAAGAGAATATGCCAGCTGCACCTGATGCTCCCATAATCTCCGCTTTATCATACTGACCTTTGTCAATTTCACCCTGACCCAAGTCAATAAACCTAAGGCCTGGCTTTAAAATTAACCCACAACTATCAATTTGCTCTGTTTTTTTTAAATTGGCAAAATCCCAGCGTAATATTTTAGGACTCAAAGCAGCTAAGTTTTGATTTTTATCCAAAGCTTTTACAAGTTTAAAAATTGCCTCTTCATCGAAAATTGTATCTGGATTTATAATTAAAAAATACTTAGCCTCTACTCCTCTAGCTTTTTTAATTAAAAAATTATAAGCAGCCCCAAAGCCAATGTTAGCTTTACCGCTATAGTATTTAATATTTAAATTCTCTTGACGGGAAAAAAACTCTAAAGCTAAGCGGTTAACATGCTCCCCTTCATCACTATTGTCATAAGCCATTACCTGGTACTCACTAGGCTTTAAAAAAGTTAAAGCTTTTTTAAGCGAGGGCAAAAAATAAGCCAAATAATTTGCCGTACTTTGGTTGTAACAAATAAATCCAACAACTAGTTTCATATTTAAAAAAAAGACTAAAGACTAAAACTGTTTGTAAGTTCTTTTATATTATCATCTTGCCTGCCAACTTCTCCTTGGCAAACACTTGGGCCTTTAAGAGACTATCAAAGGTTCCCGCATCTAACCATTCGCCCTCCACTTGGGCAACACTAAGCTCATCCTTTTTTAAATACCAGTTATTTAAATCTGTTATTTCTAACTCACCGCGGGGACTAGGCTTTATACTTTTAGCCGCTTCAACAACTCTATTGTCATAAACATACAAACCAGTTACTGCATAGTTACTCAGGTAAGTCTGCGGTTTTTCTACTATTTCCTCTGCTTGCATATTTTCATCAAACTTTACTACTCCAAATCTCTCTGGATCTGAGACTTGTTTTGCAAAAATTTTGGCGCCACTTTTAAAACTCTTAATATCTTTACTAAAATCATCTTCAAAAATATTATCACCTAATATCATCGCCACACTATCATCATCTAAAAAGTTCTCCGCTATTATAAAAGCCTGGGCTAGGCCCTCTGGCTTATCTTGAATTTCATAAGTAAACTTTACCCCAAACTCCTTACCTGAACCAAGTAGGTTTAAATAATCGCCCGCTCTTTCCGGGGCAACAATGATAAGTATCTCCTTTATGCCCGCTTTTATGAGCGTATTTAAAGGATAGTATATCATCGGACGGTTATAAATTGGCAACAGTTGTTTACTAGTAATTTTTGTTAGCGGTTTGAGCCTGGTGCCACTACCACCAGATAAAATTATTCCTTTCATATTATTATTCTTAAATAATCTTTTAAAGCATCCTGATAGGGTCTCATTTTTTTAAGCTTGGTGTTTTTTAAAATAGAAAACTTAGGTCTTCTCGCTGCTCTAGCTAAGTCTTCACTGCGTACAGCTCTTATAAGTACATCTTTTTTAGCAAGTAAAAAGAGTTCAGAGGCGGCTTCATGCCAAGTCACTGGGTTTTCATTAACTAAGTGATATATACCATAGGCCGGTCTTGCCATAAATAGTCTAGCACAAGAGGCAGCTAGGTCTGGAGTGTAGGTAAAGCAACTAAGTTCCTCACTTACTACCTTTAGTTCATTATTTTCACTAGCAGCCTTGAGCATGATGTCAAAAAAACTAGGCTTAGCATTAGAATTCTCCAGTCTAGGGCCAAATAATTTTGAAGTTCTAACGATATAGAACTTAAGACCTCTATCTTTTAATTTAAGCAACTCCAACTCACCTAAGAATTTGCTCTCGCCATATTTATTTATAGGGTTAGGGGTGTCATCTTCGACAAATTCAGGATCATTTTTTAAGCCGCTAAAAACATAGTCTGTTGAGTAATGAGCTAAAATAAAATCTAGCTTTAAAGCTAGGCTAGCTAAGTAGGCCGGTAGGTCTCTATTTAAGGCCAAGGCTTGACTATAGTGCTCTTCGTTTTCACAATTGTCTACTTTATTATAAGCGATAGTGTTTACCACTAAATCTGGCAATAAATCTGTTAAAACATTACTTAAGATCTCCTTGTCTAAAGCATTAAAGTCATCTCTGTCAAAAGCATAGACTTCATGGTCTTGCTCTAAAGCCAACTTAAGCTGAGAGCCTAAATTACCTTTTGCCCCAAGTATAACTATTTTCATATTTTTTATTTATTTTTCTATATTTTGCGATTCTACTTATACTCTATATTCTAATCCAGGCATCATCTTGACGCACCAGGAGGTCCTTTGCTTTATCCGGCTCAGCCATCAACTCTTTAACAATTAACTCCATGCGTACGCCCTGTGAACCCTTAACAAGCAAAAGATCCCCGGCTTTAATTCTATTTTGCAAAAAAGGACCAACATCCTTAGACTTACTAAAGTAAAACATATAATCCTCATTAAATCCAGCCTCAGCTGCTCCGCGCATGAAGTCCCGAGCTCTTTCCCCCACCGCAATTAAAAAATTTATTTTTTCCTTGGCCACCTTTTCTCCTATTTTTCTATGGCCCTCTTCGGTATAGGCACCAATTTCAAGCATCTCTCCTAAAACAGCGTACTTATTGTTTTCTTTGTCTATATTCATCTTAGCAAGTATATCCAGAGCTGACATCACTGCCTCGGGCGAAGAGTTGTAGGTATCATCTATTATAAAAGAATGTTTTACGCCAGGAAGCATATTCATTCTCCCTGGTGGCAGAGAAAAATCATACAAGCTAGAGGCAACTTCTAAAACGCTTAAATCTAAACTACTGGCAACAGCAAAAGCAGCTAAGACAGCGTATATCGCTGGCTCAGAAATTACATTTTTCATACTAACTGGAACCACTGAGCCTTGGTGTTGGACTTTAAAAGTAATTCCGGAAAGATCATAATCTCCTTTTGTAAAATTATAGACTATATCTTGTGTTAAGAAATCTGCTTCCTTGTCTTTTATACCATAACTTAAAACTGGAGCTTTAGAAATTTTTGCCATTTCCTTTACCAGTTCACTGTCAAAGTTTAAAATCGCTAAGCCATTTTTTTCCAATGATTCAACTAAGACTTGTTTTTCTTTTTTAATATTATTAACACTACCAAAGTACTCTAGGTGAGAATGGCTAACTGAGGTAACTATGGCTATATGTGGTTTTACAATAGAGACAAGGTAATTCATATCCCCTATTCTATCTATACCCATTTCTAAAATAATAATTTCTGGATAATTTTTATCTCTTATTATAAGTAACCCTAAAGCTTTTACAAATATTCTAAGCCAAGCAAAGAAAGATTTGCCCGCTGAACTTGCACCTATAATAGTTAAAGGTAGACCTATTTCATTGTTATAGTTTTTTATGCTCGCCCTCACTCTAAATTTAGTATGCAAAACTTGCCAAACTGCTTCCTTGGCACTACTTTTGCCCACAGAACCAGTAATAGCTATTACCTTAGGTTGATATTTCTTAATTATCAACTTAGCTAAGATTTTTAAATTATTCTTTAGGATAGTCCTTAAGTATTTACGCATATATTATTTTTTTATCTAGTCTTAGGAACAGCATAGTAATTTAAAATAAATTCGGAAATATCACGCCATAGTGGCAAAGCTGATCCTTCAGCAAACATAACTCCCTGCGGTTTATCAATTTTAGTTAACATTACAAAAGCAGGATTCTCTATTGGGGCAATTCCTATAAAAGTGTGGATATGCCCACTTTTACTATAGCCACCAACGCTAGCAATTTGAGCTGTGCCTGTTTTTCCGCCGACATAGTAACCATCTATTGCTGCTCTTTTTGAATGACCTTTCTCAACTACGTTTACAAGCATTGCTGAAACTGTAGCGGCTGTGCTTTCTGATATTACCTGAGCTACGGATTTTGGCAAGATGTTTTGCTCTTTATCGCCCGGACCTACTATTTTTTTCACAACATAAGGCTTCATCATCAATCCATGGTTGGCAATTGCTTGATATGACATTAACATCTGTAGTGGCGTAGTAGCTATTCCCTGCCCGAAAGAGGCAGTCGCTGCATCAATTTCTTTTATTCTAGGACTTAATAGATTATTAATATTACCAGTACTTTCCGCACCAAGCTCCACGCCTGTGCGCTCACCAAAACCAAACTTCTTTAAGTAATCCGCAAAGACTTTAGGGCCAACTTGGTTCATGGCAAAAATTGCTCCCGTGTTTAAAGAGTTGTCTAAAACTGAATTCATGTCTACTACACCATGAGCTCCATGGGTAGCAAAGTCAGAATTTGAAATTGGTTTATGCCAACCTTTAATCATAATACTTCCCTTGTCTTCATAGGTAGTGCTAGGCGTAATCTTTCCTTGATCAATGGCAATGGCTAGCGTAATTGCCTTAAAGGTTGAGCCTGGTTCATATTGATAGAAGATAGCTGGATTATTATAAACTGAAATATCTTTTTCAGCCCGATAATTATTGGGATCAAAGTCAGGGACTGAGCACATTGCTATTATAGCGCCTGTTTTTGGCTCCATCACTATCACTGAACCTCCAGCGGCATTATGCTTTTTAACAGCTGCTTGCAGTTTTTCACAAACTGCAAACTCTATATTTCTATCTATAGTTAAAACTAAATCACTCCCCGCCTCAGGCTTCACATACTCTCTATCATTTATGATCATTAAATTTGACTTATTAGCCATGTCTGTTTTAAGGGAGCCCGGCTTACCAAATAACTCAAAATTAAAAAACTCCTCCAAACCGTAGCGCCCTTGAGGCTCACCATCAGTTTGGCTAGTAAAGCCAGTTAAATGAGAAGCGATATTATTTTCTGGGTAATAACGATATTTTTGTAAAGTAAAGCCAAAGCCATTTACTCTAAATTGTTTAGTGGGATTATCTCGATAAACTATCTTACCTAAGCGGAGCATGAGATCATCTTTATATACAGCCTTATCCTCTTCTTCAGCGTCACTAACATGCGCATACAGCCTTAGTAGATCTTCCCCATCTAGCTTACTAACTAATGGCTCGTAGGGGTCACCTGGCTTATCTAATTTTTTTAAATAATTATCTAATATAGCTTCTTTAGTTGAAGTGGCAACTATCACTTCTCCTAAATCTGGATTATTTTTTTTAATTTCTGCTTTTACCCTTGCCTCATCAAAAAAAGTATATAGTTTTTCTGCTACCGCTCGGGGGTCACTTATGTCTTTTGGGACTACATAAACTTCTGCAAATTCTTTATTGGTAGCAATGGGATACAACTTGCTATCATCACTATTTTTTTCACTGAAATATATCTTTCCTCTTTCTGGACTCAATTGACTAAAAACTTGATGCTGAGCTGAAGCCATAGCTATATAAAAATCAGACTTCTTTATTTGCACTGCATACAACTGAAAAATCAAAGAACCCATAAATAAAAAAATAAGCGCTACGACAAAAAGCCAGCGATTATTATTCACCTTCCCACTCTTAGTTTTATTTTTAATCTGAGAATCTCTCCACATAGGACAAAAGGGGCTTAAGAAATGGAATTATTTTTTAGCAACACTGTGTGTCCCTGCTTTAATATACTCAATGTCAGAAATAACAACCATATTAAGAGTTTTGGCTTGTTCACTTAGGGAGTAAAATGATTGTAAAGAATCAATTTCTTGCTCATAGAAGGTCTTGCTTTCTTCAAGGTCTATAGCCTCACGTCTTAAATCTTGCAATATAAAACCCTTAGCAGTTACATCTGAGATGCCAATTAGATAAAAGAAAGCGAAAGTGGCAAACACAGAAAACAAAGCATAGTTAACAAATTTTAAATTCAGTCTATTTGTTTTCTTTTTAGCACCTCTGCTCCTTTGATGATAGTTGCAATTTTTTTTCATAGGACTAAATTATGTTTATTTAAAAATTTTATTACTCAATTATCTTTATTGCGGCTCGGAGCTTAGCGCTCCTAGCTCGGGGGTTTATACTTAATTCCTTTTCAGAGGTTTGTATAGGCCTCTTGCTAAGCGTCATTAAATCTTTATTATTTTTTATAAATCTTTTCACTATTCTATCTTCACCACTATGGAAAGACACTACTACTAGACGTCCGGTATGATTTAAAATGTCTGTGGCGCCTGGGAGAGCTAATTCTAAATTGCGAAACTCTTCATTTGTTTCCATCCTTAGAGCTTGAAAAACTTTAGTAGCTGGATTTATTCGCTGATAATGTCGTTTGGGGTATTTACTAGCTACGATCTCAGCTAATTGCTTAGTAGTTGCTATCTCTTTCTTCTTTCTTTGTAAAACTATTTCCTGGGCTATCCTGTAGGCATGTTTCTCTTCTCCGTAGTCATTAAATATCCTCGTTAAATCTTCTAAGCTATAGTTATTTATAATGTCCTGCGAACTATTTTCTACCCCCTTGCCAAAGGCCATGTTTAAAGGAGCGTCGCTTTGGAAGGAAAAGCCTCTGCTATCATCTGCTAACTGAAAGGATGATAGGCCAAGGTCAAACACTACTCCGGAAATTTCTTCTTCTTTGGAAAAATTAGCCGCTACTGCTTTTTTTAAATTTTTAAAATTATCTTCAACAAGTATTACATTGCTTAAGGCTTCTTCCTTTATTCTTCTCTTAGCATTTTTATGAGCCGCTGCATCTAGATCTAGTGCTAAAACTTTTCCACTCTCACCTACTATTTTAGCGATAGCGATAGTATATCCCGCTCCACCCAAGGTGCAATCAATATAATTTCTTCCCTTTTTAACATTTAAGTGTTTAAGTACCTCCTCTAGCATAACTGGGCTGTGTCGGTATTCCATACTTATATACCTAGACCCCCTAAAGCCTCGGCAATAGCATTACTATTCTTTTCACTTTCACCCTTATACTTATCCCAAGCGCCTTCATCCCAAATCTCTAAATGATCGTATAGGCCAGCGATAACAACCTTTTTTCTTAAACTTGAAAATTTACGTAAATACTCTGGTAGAGTGATTCTTCCCTGATTATCAAACTCTACATCCATGGCTCCAGCCAACATGTGTCTAGAAAAAGCTCTAGCCTTAGCTTGACTGATAGGTAAAGCAGCAAATTTTTTAGCAATCTCTTTAAACTGTTCTTTTGAATATAAAAAAAGACAGTTATCTAATCCCTTAGTTACAACTGCCCCCTTCTTCAAAGCAAGTCTAAATTTAGCTGGAATCGCTATGCGACCCTTATTATCCAAGCTATGATTGTATTCACCGATAAACATAGAATCTTTTTTTTGGGAATATTTTTAATTAACCTCTATTCCCCACAAATCACCTTACAAGTTTAATTATACACCACTAAGCCCCAGGGGTCAACACTTTAATTTAGGCTAAGTAAAGCGAAAAAATAAAAAAAAGAACACTTGTCCACAAGCGCCCTGTTTAAATCTTATTATTTTAAATAAAAAAAGGAGCTGATTTATCAACAGCCCCTACACAGGCAATAAAAGCCTTGTTTTAATAAATTATTTTTTTAAGCTTAAAAAATGCTTTAAATAAGTGTAAACTAAATAATTATTTTTTTCTTAACTATCCCAATGTTTGGCTCACTGCTATAGACCGGACTTAAGAGTTCAAAATTTTTAAGTTTAATTGTCTTGTTGCCACTATCTCCCACTAATTTTTTTTGCTTGCCATAAGCTAGAGCATTTGCACATAAAACCCCAAGTCGAAGTGAACTAAATGTTCCCCCAGAATCAGCTACTTTTATTTTATCTATCTGAGTCCATTTAACATTATTATCTTTTAACAACTTATCGACTAAACTTAGCAAGCGACTACCCTCTCTAAGTTTGCCCCGACCAAAAAGAGCAAGTTCACTATCACCTTGCAAAAGAGCTACTTTAAATTTGTCTTCTAATATTGTATTAATGTAGAGAGTCATATTCTTTATAATCTAAAACTGCTTTTTCTATATCTTCTAAGCTATTAATAGCTACTAACCTTTCTCGCAAAAACTTGGCATTTTTTAAACCTTGAGTATACCAAACTAAATGCTTTCTCAGTTCCAAAAAAGCTCCCTCCCCTTTTATGTCTTTAATTAATTTAGCTTGGCTTATAATTAGCTTAAATATTTCCTGAGGGCTAAGATTTATTTCTCTTTCCTCTTTTAATTCTTTAAACAGCCAGGGTCTACCTAGAGCGCCCCGAGCTAAGCCAAGTCCATTAGCTCCACTTAAGCGCAAAGCCTTCTGGCCATCCTCTAGGCTATCGATACCCCCATTAGTAAGTATCGTCCCAGAGAAATAGGGCCTGAGTGTTTTTATAAGAGCATGATCAACTTCACCTATAAAACCCTGTTTAAGAGTTCTACCGTGAACCATTAGGGCGGCGATATTTAAATCAGAAATATTTTTTATAAAAGAAAGCGCTGATACCGAAGCAGAGGCAGCTCTAATTTTAATTGAAACCGGTAATTTAGTATTTGCTAAAACTGCTTCTATAACTTTCCTAGATAACTTTAAGTCGGCCATGAGACTAGCTCCAGCCCCTTGCTTTATGATCTTTGGCACAGGGCAACCAAAATTAATATCTATACCATCAGGCTTAACTCTTTCACTTACTAGCTTAGTAGCTAAAGCAAAATGTTCAGGCGAGTTACCAAAAAGTTGGACAATATAAGGTCTTTCCCGCTGACTAAAATCTAAGAGCCTGTAGGTAGCCTCCCCTTTATCAAGGGAGCTCTCTTGCTCACTATAATAAAGAGCAGCCGCTGAAGCCATTTCACTATACAAAACATCAGCTCCATTCTCCTGACAAATAATCCTAAAACTAGAGTCAGTAAATCCAGCCATAGGAGCCATAGCCAAAATAGGTCTTTCTTCTTTTGCCAAGTCTTGCCAAAAATTACTAGTCTTCATGTTCTGTTTTCTTTAAAGTTAGCTTTTGCGCATTATTAATGTCTTCTACCAAAAAGCCCAAGGCTTCAAGCTGAGACCGCAACTCATCGGAAAGCTTCCAATCAGACTGGAGTCTTGCCTTCTCTCTGTTTTCTAATAATTCTTTTAATTCATTACTAAGTGGAATTATCCTATCGTCTATTTCTTTACCGTAAACCTTAACTAAAGTAATCACATCCTCTTTTTTATCTAAATCTAATCCTAAAACTTTATCAAAATCAAGGGCCGTGGCTAGTTTTACTCCCTTACTTAAATTTGATTTAAGTAATTTAGAGAGTATTGCTAAGGCCTGAGGGATGTTTAAATCATTATTGATTGCTTTTTTAAATTCTAATTTAAAATTTTCATCAACTATAGTTATCTCATTACCTAGAGATTGAATTTGCTGTCTGTAGTTTTGTAAAGCATTCTCTGCTTGCTTTAAACTCTTTCCACTATACTCCATACTTTTACGATAATGGACTTGGCAAGCAGCTAAGCGGTAGGCTAAAGGAGAAACATCATTTTCCTCAGTCGCTCTATCAAGGGTTAAAAAATTATTAGTACTTTTTGACATTTTATCACCCTCTCTGACATTTAAAAACTCCCCATGTAACCAATAGTTAAAAAACTTTTTTCCTGTAGCTGCTTCCGATTGCGCTATTTCATTAGTATGGTGAATATTTATATGATCTATACCCCCACAATGAATATCAAGATTTGGATCTAAATATTTAAGACTCATGGCTGAGCATTCAATGTGCCAACCCGGAAAGCCTACTCCCCAGGGTGAGTCCCACTCCATTTGACGTTTCTCACCGGCTTTGGAAAACTTCCAAAGAGCAAAGTCGGTCGGATTTATTTTTTCATTATTAACCTCTACTCTTGCCCCCTCCTTTAACTCCTCTAAGGGCAAATGACTTAGCTTGTTATAATCTTTAATTTTTGAGGTATCAAAATATATACCATCACTTATTTGATAGGTATAGCCTTTTTCTTCTAAAGTCTTAACCATTTCAATTTGTTCAGGAATGTTGTCTGTCGCCTTGCACCAAATATTTGGTGCTATAATATTTAGCTTAATTAAATCTGCTTGTATGGCTTTAGTGTAATAATCAGCAATCTCCCAAGCACTTTTCCCTTCACGTCTAGCACCCTTCTCCATTTTGTCTTCACCCATGTCCATGTCACCTGTAAGGTGGCCGACGTCAGTAATATTGGTGACGTGTAAAACATTATAGTCATTATAAAGCAAAGTTCTTTTTAAGAAATCTTCAAATAAAAAAGTTCTCAAATTACCAATATGAGCATAATTATAAACAGTGGGACCACAGGTATAAAGACCAACCTTATTTTTTAAGAGGGGCAGGAAAACTTCTTTTTTGCGAGTCAAAGTATTGTATAGAAAAATTTCGTCCATAAAAATTAATTCTTATAAATTAAGAGGTATTAGTATTTGATCATCATACTGAGAAAGTCCAGAGGGATTATTTTTTACAATTACTAGATAAACAGAATCAAGCTCTGTCTCAAAACTTATGTTTCCTATAAAAGGCACATAATCTTCACTCATCCAGTCATCTTGAGCTAGCGCATAACCCTCAGCAATTATATTATTATTACTATCTATTAACTTAAGTGGTAAATTTGCTTCAAAAAACCAAGTCCCCTTAGCCTCACCTTCTACCACTAAGGGTGAAGTCACGGTCTCGCCAGGTAGTGGACTAGACACAAGTGGTTTAGAGTCTAAAGCTTCTTCGTTTAACTCAAAATTATCTTCAGCCTCTAAGACACAATCCTCCTCCCAAATTCTTAGACACTTAGCCTTGGGTTCACACCAGGAATAACCGGCCGAGGCAATGCAGCCATGCTCATCACGGTCTGAGCCCACTAGATTATCACTATTAGCTAAACCACTGGCCTCACTTGAATTATTATTATTTATATTGTTCGCTGCCCTGTCCCTCTTATCACCAATTTGCTTAATTTGCAGGATAATAGCAGAAAGCAATATCAAAACAGAAACGATAAGTAAAAAATGATTCTTTTTCATATAATTATTGTTTATTTAATAATTATTTAGCTTAATTAGATTATATTAGTTTAACATAAATTAGTAAAAAAGATAATATAACAAAGAAAAAGCCTGCTTTTTTTATAAAAGCAGGCCATAGTTTAAGAAATTTCTGACAAGATGTCTAAGTTATGAGCATTTTTAAATACTTCAATAACCGCTGCCCCTTCTTTTTTATTTAGATAGGGGATTATCACTAAGATTTCGCTCAATTTGTAAAAAGTGCCTTCTCGCTGTGATTGCAAATCTCTCTTACAAGTAAAACTATCACAAGTGACAAGATCTACACTCATTCTTCCAAAGTTTGGTATGAGAAAATGCTCCACCTTCCCTTTTCCACACAGAGGACAATCTTGAGTTAGTTCTAGTTTTTCTAGTTTTTTAACTAAAGAATCAACTGCTAACTGAAGATCATTTTTAATAACGCCATCACCTTTCGGTTTTCTGGCAAATTGATCAGCATAGATTTTTGCCACGTACAATGGGTCTTTTACAAACACCCATTCCAAACACATGCCTTTGTACTTTCCTGTTTTAAAGACATAATAAAATTCATCCTTTTTTTCCATTTTCTATAATTTTAAAGGTTCCACTAAGTACTATATTACATAAATTTCAAAATAAGTCAATAGTTATAATTTTAATACCTCCCTACTCTCCTCTGCCTATGTTATAATATTTTTATAAACTATAGAATAAAACAGCTAAAGTATTTGCTATATGATAGACTTAAAAACTGAAGAAAGCTTATTTAAACAAGGCTACAAATTAATAGCTGGACTTGACGAAGCGGGCCGTGGCCCCTTAGCTGGACCAGTTGTAGCCGCTTGTGTGATTGTGGGTCCAGACTTTAAACTAGATAGTGAAGAGTTAAAACTGGTCGCAGACTCTAAAAAATTAAGCGCAAAAAAACGAGAGCTTTTATTTAAAGTAATTAAAGAAAAAGCGCTCGCTCTTGAAATCGGAGTGGTGGATAATTTAGAAATAGATCAAATAAATATTCTTCAAGCTAGCTTCTTAGCGATGAGGAGATCGCTTAAAAAAATAAAAGTTAAACCTGACTTCTTGCTAGTAGATGGTAAATTTAAAATTCCAAAAATATACACTCCTCAAAAAGCTATTATTGGCGGCGATGCCAATACTTGGCTTATTGCCGCTGCCTCTATCATTGCTAAAGTGAGTCGAGACTGGCTAATGGAGGAATACGACAAAAAGTATCCTGAATATGGATTTTGTCGCCATAAAGGTTATGGTACAAAAGAACACATAGCTAACATAGAAAAATACGGTGGATCAGATATTCATCGCTACTCCTTTGCACCCTTAAAAGATTCTAAGAAGAGCGGCGACTAGCCTGTACTCGCTCATTCTCAGTTAAGTGCTTCTTTCTTAATCTTATACTTAAAGGTGTTATTTCTAAATACTCATCATCATTTACTAAACTAAGGCCACGCTCTAAACTAAGCTCTGATATAGGAGTTAAGACTATAGCCTCATCAGTACCAGAAGCACGAACATTACTTAGTCTTTTACCTTTAACCGGATTAACAGCTAAGTCATTGCCTTTAGAAACATTACCGATAATCATTCCCTCATAAACCTCAATGTTCGGTTTTACATATAACACTCCTCTGGATTGTAAATTCCAAAGAGAGAAAGCTAAAGCTTTTCCTCCTATCATAGAAACCATGGCGCCAAGCGAGCTAGTTTCAATTTTATCAGCCAATTTTTTAAAGCCAATAAATCTAGAACATAAAATACCATCCCCCTTGGTGTCTACTACAAACTCTTCACGGTAACCAAGCAGACCACGGGTCGGTATTTGAAAAGTGATTTTGGTAATATTATTTTCTGTTTTTAAATCTAACATCTCACCCTTTCGCTTCGCAATCTTTTCAATTACTACTCCAGACAAAGTTTCAGGAATATCTATAATGAGCTCTTCGTAAGGTTCGGTTTTTACACCGTCCTCTTCTTTAATAATGGCGCGGGGTTTTGAAACTTGTAACTCAAAACCTTCACGACGCATATTTTCAAGCAAGACAGCGATGTGTAACTCGCCACGTCCGCTTACTTTGAAAACATTGTTATCAGAAAAGTCTACCTTTAGTCCAACGTTCATCTCTAATTCTTTTTCTAATCTTTCTTTAATTTGACGACTAGTTACAAACTTACCTTCTTTACCAGCAAAAGGAGAATTGTTTACTAAAAAATCTAGGCAAATTGTTGGCTCATCAATAGATATAGCGGGTAGTGGCTCCTGATTAACATTATTACAAATTGTCTCACCGATAAAAATATCTGGAAGACCAGCCACTAAAACAATCTCTCCTGCCTTAGCTTCTTTTATCTCTTGACGAGCTAAACCCTCCCAAGTAAAAAGTTTAGAAATCTTACCACTACGATGATTACCTTTATCATCTATTATTTTTATACCTTCACCGCTACTAAGTGTTCCTTCGTAAATACGGCAAATAGCTAAACGTCCTAGAAAATTATCATAAGCTAGATTAAAGGGTTGGGCTAAAAGCTGTTCATTTCCCTCAGGTTTAGATGATAGTGGCACCTTAGATAAAATCATATCAAGCAAAGGATTTAAATTATCCTCTAGCTTGTCTGGGCTAAGACCAGCTTTACCTTCTTTACTAATAGCATAGATAATAGAAAAATCTAACTGCTCATCATTTGCTCCTAAGTCAAGGAAAAGCTCGTAAACCATTTCTGCTGCTTCAGCTGGTTTGGCAGCAGGCTTGTCAATTTTATTTATAACTACTATCGGTTTAAGACCCAATTCTAAAGATTTTTTTAAAACAAATTTAGTTTGCGGCATCGGCCCTTCTTGAGCATCTACTAATAAAAGTACACAATCGATGGAACGCAAAACACGCTCTACTTCAGAGCTAAAGTCTGCGTGGCCAGGAGTGTCAATAATATTTATTTTGCTATCTTTGTAAACCAAGCTAGCATTTTTCGCATAAATAGTAATTCCCCTTTCTTGCTCTATAGAGTCACTGTCCATACTAGAACTACCTTCCGTAGCACCAGCTTGATGTAATAAAGAATCAGTTAAAGTTGTTTTACCATGATCTACGTGAGCGATAATGGCAATATTTCGAATATCCATATTTTTTTATATTTTTTAAAGGCAAAAAAATACGGTCGAGCCGTATTTTTAGGCTAAGGCTAATAATAAAGTATTAGTCCCTAAATGTCAATATTCCTATAAGCTAAGCACCTTCTCTTTTCCACTTTTCATGTCCTTTATCTTATAAGTTCCATTTGCAAATTCAGAGCTTCCCAAGATTATTAACTCATCTATCTTTTTTTTATTTGCAAAATCTAAAGCTTTGCCTAATTTTTGCAGCTCTAAACCAGCGAGTACACTCTTTCCCTGACTGCGCAGACTGCTGGCCAATTTATTACTTTCCAAAGCTAAATCTTTATCTAAAAGCGGTAAATATGAAATCTCTTCTTTAGTAATTGCGTCTACATCTAAAAGGTCCCAGCTCTCAAGAAAAAGCTTAAAAGTTTCATCACCAGGGGCAAAACCTACAGCCGGAAAATTCTTTTCTCCAAAAATTTCTGCCAGCCCATTATAGCGACCACCCCCAAACATAGCTCTCTTATTATCAGGATGTAAGTCAAATACCTCAAACACTATACCGTCATAATAATCAAAGCCCCGAATGACATCTGGTCTAAAAACGACATTATCGCCATAACCCAAGTCTTGCAGACGAGTAATTACATGACTGATATCAAGATAGGATTGACTGGACTTAAGTTGAGGTATTTTTTTTATTAAGTCTTCAAGCGAAGTAGCGCTCATGAAACTTTCTATGATCTTAATATCAGCTTCATTTAAGCCCGTTTCCTTTAGCCTCTTCTTTAAATCTTCAGAACTTAATTTTGACCACTTATCTAATGTTCTTATCACCTGCATCTTAGCCTCCGAGTCTAGTTTGTCGCTAGAGATAAGTATCATCAACTCATCTATCAGTGCTCTACTATTTAAGGCTAGTTGGAATGAGTTTTTAGGGGCTCCGAACTCAAGCATTATATCAAGCGCTATTTGCATAAGCTCTATATCAGCTGAAAGTGCACTGCAGCCAAAAATATCACAATTAAGTTGCCAGAATTCTCGATTACGACCTCTTTGTGGCTTTTCATTACGCATAAAATTAGCCACTGAAAAATAACGAATTGGCTTTGCTTCAGTGCTATATATTTTTGAAACCATGCGACTAAGTGAGGGTGTCATTTCTGGTCGTATTGATAATTCTCTGCCCCCTAAATCTTTAAAGGTAAGCAACTCTTGTCCACCAACATCCTCCCCTGATTTTGCTCGATAAATGGCAGCATTTTCTACCAAAGGAGTTAAGTATTCTTCGTAAGCATATCGCTTGCAAACTCTGCGCCAGGTATTAAAAATATATTGTCTAATTTTAAATTCTTCGGGGAACCAATCTTTAGTTCCCTTTGGCTCTTGTTTTGAAATCATTTTAGAAATTTTAAATTGATTAAATTGTGCTTAACAATAAATTGTATTTTAAAGCCATCCCTTATGTCATTCTACTATTTTCTCTTTGTTTCTGCAAATAGAGACTATATTATTA
>CAYIZC010000001.1:0-24222 GCA_964367805.1 uncultured Gammaproteobacteria bacterium | reverse complement strand
CAATTTAAGTTTAGGGGTTTTTTATTTTAGATACTCAATAATATTATTTTATAGACTTTGTTTTTGCTTTATCTATACCAAAGTGTTGCGCTTACTTATTGAACTTAGAGGACTTATCCTTGACAAAAGTATTATAATGTGATATAGTACTATTGTTAAATAAGTCTTGACAAAAACAAGCTTATTTGTTAAGATTTATGGTTAAATAAAATATATGAAAATAGCATTTATAGGACAAAAGGGAATACCTGTTAAAAGTGGTGGAGTCGATAGGCATGTTGAAAGCCTAGCGGTATTTTTAGTTGAAAAAAAACAGGAGGTTATAGTCTATAATAGAAAAGGCTATTTACCAGAAAAAATATCAGAGTGGAAGGGCGTGAAATTAGTTCATCTACCTTTTATAGATAATAAGAATTTAGCCGCTATTACACATGGCTTCCTAGCCACTATACATGCTATGCGAGCCAAGGTTGATGTTATTCACTACCATGGCATAGGTCCATCACTACTTACTTGGATTCCTCGTTTATTTACTCCAAAAATTAAAGTTGTTTCAACTTTACATAGCTTTGATTATGGAAATGATAAGTGGGGCACATTTGCAAAGTTCATGCTTCGCACTGGTGAAGGTATGATGTCTCGCTATGCCCATGAGGTAATAGTGTTAACAGACTTAATGAGAGATTATTTATTACAACGTCACGCACGTGAGAGTGTTATTATTCCCAATGGTGCTTATATAGAAGAAACCGATAGAACTGATAAATTAAAAGCTTTCGGCCTTGAGTCAGGCAAATATATAATTAGCTTGTCTCGTTTAATTAGACTTAAAGGAATACAGTATCTAATAGAAGCCTTTTTGAGACTAGAAGATAAGAGCATAAAGCTAGCTATAGTGGGTGAGGGTGAGTATCAAGAGGAACTTGAAAAGTTAGCAGCAAGTAATCCTAATATAATTTTTACCGGCAATCAGACAGGCGAAACGCTAAATCAGTTATATGGTCATGCTAAATTATTCGTCCAATCTTCAGAACTAGAGGGTCTTTCGATTTCATTGCTTGAAGCTATGGCTCACGGTCTACCTATCATTGCCAGTGATATTGCCGCCAACAGACAGGCAGTTGCTGACACGGCTTTGTATTTTAAGTCAAAAGATATAGACGATTTAGAGATAAAATTAAAATTAGCCCTAGAAGATAATGAAAAAATGGAAAAATTAGGCAGGGAAGCGAAAGCTAGGGCTAATGAGTACTATAGTTGGGATAAGATTTCCGAAGACACCCTAAATATTTATAAGAAATAAGTAGAAGTATTTTAAGATGAAAGAAAGTATTTCTTAGTACATTAATAACAATTAAATAAAGCAGGCGAGGAGGCCTATAGAAAATGAAAAGAGTAATGAGTTTATTAACGTTAATGCTGGCCCTATTTATTATGGCTAGTTGTTCTAAGGTGGATTTTAATCTACCCGAGGAAGTAGTAGAAGATCAAGGATCGAGTTTGGTTCTAAGTACAAGATCAGGATTTTCCTCTAGCAGTGGCACTATTTATGTACCTCAGGCTGTGGGAACTATCTTTAATCTTGAGAGTAGTAAGTCAAAGATTAAGCATGCCTTTTGGGAAATAGAGGATGCTAAGTATGAAGGAACTCAAGTTAGTCACAAATTTGCTAGCCTAGGAGAAGTTAAGGTTAAGATTAGGGCTAAATTTGAAGACGGTAGCGAGGAAGATAGGGACTTTACAGTTGTGTCTGTGCTCGATGTCTCAAGCACTGATCCCGTCCAAATTTTTTCGACTAAGAAAAGTGATGGAACTTGGGATGTATTATTCCTATTTTCCAAAGAAAGACTACGTTTTGCCAGTAGTAATAAATATTTCTACAATGGCTTAGTTACAGAATGGAAAATAAAGCCAGTACCGGAAGATAATTCTTATATTATCGATAAGGACGGCAAGCCTCAAAAAACGAGTGACGTGGGTAAGTATGTTGGACTCACCATTAACATGAAGTTAAAGGGTCTATACAATATCGCTCTTATTCATTCAGAGACTAATTGGACAGACTTGTCTGGTTCTAAATTTGTTAAAGCAGATAACTCTGGTTTAGTTTGGTTCTGGTTTGAAGACGGGGAAGTTATTCCTCAAGGAGATGTAGAGATAGTAAATTTACCTGGTGAAAGTGGAGATGAATATTTTCGTTTTAGCTATAGTGGAACTTCTAACAATGAGGTTATTCTATTTTTCCAGCTGGAAAAGGCCCTACAAAGCGAAGCTTTTGTAGTGCAAGAGCTTTCTGGTGGTGGTTATTCCGCCCCGATAAGTTTAGAGGCAGTCTCAGGTCATCCTAATTGGGGACAGATTAAATTAGCCGCATCTGAGCTTGAGTGGAGAGTATCAGGTTTCCGCTATGGTCCTGATAAAAGAAAATTGGAAGTTTATTCTCCCAATATGAAGAAGTCATTTTTTTACAGTGACTATTACAAAAATTTAAGAATAGTGGTTTATAAAATATAAGCTACATAAGAATTAACAAAACCGTTTATTATAATGATAAACGGTTTTTTTCTTTTTCAACTCCTTGTCTTTAATTATTTTTAACTTTAAGTAGTTATTTACATCCAGCGCTTATGTCTAAAAAACAAGACCATGCCTAAGGTTCCGGCTAACATAATTGCTATAATAGTCCAAAAACCAAGAGGATGGTTAACTAGGGGCATGGAAGTTGTATTCATACCAAAGATAGCAGCTAATAAACTAAGCGGGAAAACAATAACCGAAAATACTGTTAAAGTTTTCATCACTATGTTCATTTGATTGTTAAGCATAGACTCATTGGTGCTATTTAAAACTTCTATCATCTCTTTTTGATTATCTAGATTTTCCCATAGACGCTTGGAGTCATCAACTAAAATATTATAATACTTTTTAATAGCCGCAGGGTTAATTAAGCTGCTTTTCATTTTGGTAAGCTCCTTTAAAATATTCTTATGATTTTGCATTATCTTACGAATATTAATAATGTTTCTTCGTAGTAGTAAAATTTTTGAAACCGCTGCTTTTTGTTGACCGGAAAAAATTAAATGCTCCACCTCTTCTATTTCTAAACTATTACTATCGAGTAAGCTAAAACATTCGTGTATCAAGCGTTCAATTATTTCGTAAAGTAAAATAGCGGAGGATTCAAGAAGAAAGGAGAGTAGAGAGTTTGGGTCTTTTCTACCCAGATTAAAAAAACTATTTAAAGCGGGTAGATTATTGTTATGCGCAGTAACTAAAAAACCATGACCAATAAAAAAATCAATTTCAGCGGCCACTATCCTTCCGTCTTTTAAAACAGGAAAGTGAAGAATTAGAAAGAGGTATTTTTGGGTTTGAAAAATAATAGGCCTTTGAGCAGTAACAGAAGCAGCAATTAGGCGTAGGTGAGCAAGATCAAAAGTATAGTTTTTTCGTAGATAATTAATTTCAGACTTGCCGGCATCGACAATATTGATCCAATATACGCCCTTTCTTTCATTACGTGGATTATCAATTTTTATACTTTCCATCTTAGGGGAAATTCTTTTATAGTGTCTCATACTTATTTTTTCATTTTAAAGCCTATTTCTTTGACTAAAGGCATATTATATAATAAAATTAGAACACTTACATTATAACATATGGCAAATATATTGGGAATAAAATTTAGTAATTTAAGCTTAACTGATACCGTAAAAGCGATAAATTTTGATATTGAAAATAAAAAACAAGTATACGCCGTAACCCCTAATCCAGAAATAGTATTAGCTTCTTTAAAAGATAGAGACTTAGCTAAAATTTTAAATGCCGCCAGCTATTCTTTAGCAGATGGTATAGGTATAAAACTAGCTGGGCTTTTAAGGTCTGAAAAAATTAGTCGTGTCACTGGGGCTGACCTTACTCTAGCTTTACTTAAACTAGCTCAGCTAGAAAAGTATCGAGTAGCTATAGTAATTTGGAACAAAGGACTTTCTAGTGCGGTAGATATCAAGCTCTCCTTGGAGAATAAATATTCTGGCTTAGAGTTTATTATTTTAGAAAATGAAAGGGAAGCTAGTCTTGCCAGTGAAAATATTTCTAAAATTAATAGTTTTGGTCCTCAAATTATCTTTATAGCCCTAGGGGCACCAGAGCAAGAGAAAATGATAAATAATCATTTAAAAGACTTAGAAGAGGTAAATTTTGCAATTGGGGTGGGTGGCTCCTTTGATTTTATAAGTCAGCGGGCCAAGCGTGCTCCTAAATTATTTAGATATTTAGGGCTAGAGTGGTTTTGGCGTTTAATTACTCAACCAAAAAGGCTGCCACGAATTTGGCAAGCAACTTTTGTCTTTGCCTGTAAAGCGCTAAGATATAAAGAGGGAGAGTAGACTTAAGTTCATAAAAAATATTAGTAAATTAGTAAATTATATAAATATGATAGAGGAGAAAAAAATAGACAATAAGATTGAAGTAGATAAAAGCATTCGTCTTCGCTTTGCTCCATCACCAACTGGCTTTTTACACATTGGTAATTTACGTACTGCTTTGTTTGGTTATTTTTTAGCTAAAAGCATGGGCGGAGATTTTATCCTACGCCTAGAAGATACGGATAGTAAAAGAGAGGTCGCTGGAGCTTTAGATGGTATTTTGGAAGTTTTTAAATGGCTAGATATAGATTTTGATGAAGGACCCCATAAGGGAGGTGAGTATGGCCCCTATACTCAAAGTGAGAGAATAGAGCTCTATAAACCATTAGTAGATGAGCTGATTGCTAAAAATCAAGCCTATCCTTGCTTTTGCACGGCTGAGCGTTTAGATGAAATGCGAAAAGCGCAAGAAGAGCAAAAATTACCACCGCGCTATGATAGGCATTGTCGCTCTTTAAGCCCTGAAGAGATTAAAGCTAAGATGGAGGCTGGTGAGCCTTATGTAATTCGTCAAAAGATGCCTTTGTCGGCCTGTGTCTCTGTCTATGATGAGATAAGAGGGAAGATTAAGTTCTCGGCCACAGACCTAGATGATCAAGTTTTAATTAAATCAAATGGCATACCTACTTATCAATTTGCCAACATAGTAGATGATCATTTAATGAAGATATCTCACGTTACTCGGGGTGATGAATGGTTGCCATCTTTTCCTAAAAATGTTTTATTATACCAATCTTTCTCTTGGCAAGCCCCTAAGTTTGTTCACCTGCCCCTTATTTTAAATAAAGGTGGGGGAAAGCTTAGTAAAAGACAAGGAGACGTTTTTGTTGAAGACTATCGCCAGAAAGGATACTTGCCAGAAGCTATTATTAACTTCTGCATGCTTCTTGGTTGGCACCCTAAAGGTGATAAGGAGATACTAAGCAAGGAAGAGATAATCACAGAGTTTAGTATTTCTGGCATTGGTGCCTCACCTTCAATTTTTGATGAAGAAAAACTAGATTACTTAAATGGTTACTACATTAGACAAAAAAGTATTGCCGAGCTAAGGGTTCTATGTCAGCCCTATCTCTTAGATGCAGGAATTAATTTAGAGGAAAATAAAACTGAAAAATTTCTCAGCCTAGCCCAGGAAAGGATGAAAACCTTAAGCGAAGCTCCAGACTTAATTAGCTTTTTAAATAAGTTACCAGATTATGAGGCAGAACTTTTAGTCTGGAAGAAGTCAGACATGAACTCAGCTAAGAAAAATTTACTAGAGCTAAAAAAATACTTAAGCCAAATTAATGATGGGGATTGGCAAAGTAAAATATTAGAGGAAAAAGTAATAGCCTATATTAAAGAAATAGAGGGTAAAAATGGTGACTATCTTTGGCCCCTACGCATAGCTCTTTCTGGCCTTAAAAACAGCCCCACGCCTTTTGAAATTGCCTATGTTTTAGGTAGGGCAGAGACTATAGCTCGCATTGATATTGCTCTTCTAAAATAAGACAGGGAAGAGGGTGGACAAAAGATGTTTCCACTTTACATAAAAAATTTACGAAATAATAAAAAAGTGTTATAATATTTAAATGAAGAAACGATATTATATAATTCCTTCGCTACTCATTTCTCTATTTATCTTTGGTTTTTTTAGCCTTAGTTCCAGTGGGGCTATTTCTGATTTTCAAATTGATAGAGAGATAGAGTCTCTAAATGTAAAAATACAATTACAAAAGAAACAATTAGATAAATTAGCGCAAAAACAAAAAGAATATCAAGCACAAATAAACGCTAAGCAAAACGAAAAAGCCAGCCTTAACAATCAATTAAGTTTAATTGACACTAAGTTAGCAAAGACGGAGCTGGAGATAGAGGAAACTAGTTTAGAGATCTCTAAGCTTAATTTAGAGGTTCAAAAAATAGAGCTAGATGCTGAAAATTTAGATAATAAGATTGGCAAACAAAAGGAACAAATTTCTGGTCTCTTAAGATTAATCTACAAGCAAGAGCAAGTAACCACTCTGGAAGCCTTGCTTTTAAATGACACTTTATCTGGCTTTCTAAATCAAATCAAATACCTACAAAATACTAATGAGAAGTTGGGTGAAAGCATCTCTGATCTTAAAGTTCAAAAAGAAAAGTTAGAGAAGAGTAGAGCTCTACTTCAGTCTAAAAATGAGGATGCAAATGCCCTAAAGTTAAAATTAGAAGATAAAAAAGACAACTTAAACTACGAGCAAAATCAAAAAACAAACGTACTATCTCAAACTCTAGAGTCTGAAACTGCTTTCCAGGCCCTACTTGCTAAAGCAAGAGCTGAGCAAAATCAAGCTAAGGTTGAAATTTCCAATGCCGAGAGCCAAATTAGGCAAAAGATGTCGCAAAAAGATAAGGACAGATTAGATAGTAGTGATAGCACTATGGCTTGGCCGGTTACTAAAAATTATATTACGGCAGGATTTCATGACCCTGATTACCCCTATCGTAATATTATTGGTGAACATCCAGCGATAGATATTCGTTCTGCCCAGGGCTCTAATTTATATGCAGCGGCTGATGGCTACGTGGCAAAAGTAAAATTTGATGGTTCTAAAAACTATGGCTATATAATGATAATTCATGCCAATAATCTAGCTACTGTCTATGGCCACGTGTCGGCCGTTAACGTTAGTCTAGACCAATATGTAGTTAAGGGTCAGATAATAGGCAGGTCGGGCGGTATGCCTGGTACACCAGGCTCAGGTGCTTTCTCCACTGGACCCCATCTTCACTTTGAGGTTAGAAAGAGTGGTATACCAGTTAATCCTTTAAATTATTTGCCTTAAGAAATAAATTATAAGAAAATAAGAATAAAAAAATCCTGATATTTTCAGGATTTTTTATATTCAAGCTCATAAGATTCATCTTTAAAGATCTCTATTGTTGTGAATTTTTTTATGTATATCTTTGAGTTGTTTGTTGGTAACGTGAGTATATATTTGAGTGGTGGCAATATTGCTATGTCCTAAAAACTCTTGCACAGTTCGCAAATCCACGCCTTGGTTAAGTAAGTCAGTGGCAAAGGAGTGTCTAAGGGTGTGTGGAGTGGCCATAACTGGCAGGCCAGAAATAATAACATATTTCTTTACTATACTTTCTATACTTTTAATACTTAACCTGCGGTCGGCGTCACTATTTTCTGCTCCACGCCTGTAGTTAATAAACAAAGCTTCATCAAAGTCATAGCGTCCCTTAAGGTAGTCGCGTAGGGAAGTGACCGCTCGCTTGGAAAAGTAAACCGTTCTAATCTTCTCACCTTTTCCCACAACGGCAATTTCTAAGAGCTCGGTGTCATCCTTTATCTTTAATTGATCTCGATTTAAAGCTTGTAATTCTGCTACTCTAAGGCCAGTAGAAAACAAAGATTCAAGTATGGCTCTATCACGTCTACCAATAGGGGTGCTAGCGTCAGGCGAGTCTAGTAGTCGCGCTAATTGATCTAGTTTGAGAAATTTAATGTCGCGATCAGCTTTATCTTTCGCTAGTTTTATTTTTGAAGGCGGCAGGGAAGTGATATTTTTTTCTAAAAAGTAGTCTAGCAGTGAGCGAAGAGCAATTAGATAGTAGTTTTGAGTAGTTTTTTTTAAAGACTTATTATTTCTCTTATTTACATGACGAGAAAGATATACTTTATATTTCCAAATCAGATCACTGTCAATATCCTTGGCTTTTAGGTGCTCTAGATTGTTTTCTTGAAGGTAATTAAAAAATTTATTTAAAAAACGACTATAATTCTCTTGAGTTTTAGAAGATAGACCTTTTTCTATTTCAAGGTAGTCTAGATAGTCGCCTAAATATTTTCTTATCGGCTGTTGCAGCATGTATATATTATTTAAAAAAAATAAAGGGAAAAGGTGTTTACACCCTTATTATAGCAGACTTATCGCTAAAATTAAAAATATTAGCAGTATGTTAGGACCTGCCAAACGAGGACGGAGCTTAGGTGGGCTCGTAAATTAGAGCTTTTAGAGGATATAAGCTAGACAGGCACTATATATTGGTATATAATGAAAGGAGTTATTGTGATAAATAACTTTAGTGTTTCATTTTAAAAAAGGGAGGAGTAACTATGGTTGTATTATTTGACAACAGGTTATGGAACTTGGACATGAGTTTTTACTTATTTAAACGACTCCAAGTTGAGATGCCCGAGCATAAGGTTTACGTTGAGGAGCTTTGTTCTTCTCTTTATTCAGAAAGAAGAAACGTTCCGCTAAAAGAACTTAAGCTCGAGCAATCAAAAAGATGAGTGCTTTAACACAAGGTTGAAGTAGAATTTGGTGGGTAGTCTTGAAGCTACCCACCTTAAACTAAAAGGTTTAAAAGAGCAGGGCTTAGAAACAATGTTTATTCTAGGCCTTTTTACTACTCATCAATACTTCGCATAATGTATATTAATACACCTATCATATGGAAGAGATAAGGAGTTTTGCTCTATAGCTAAAAACCCCTAATATCTATTAGACCCTGACTTAAGACCTCTTTTAGGCTTAAGAGAACATTAGACCCATTAAGTGCACCTCAGGTTGGAACATTAATATTATTTTAATAACAATTAAAAATAGTCCTGCTGACACCAAGGCGAAGACAAAAACACCTAGTCCAAATAAAAATTTAAATAATCCTTCCATATTAGTTTATATAGATAAGATCGCCGTAGCGCATATCTATGTAGTTTAGTTTATTAAAATTATCTCCTATTTTCTCCTTTTTAACTATACTTAAGTCCTCAAATTGCTCCACTGGGTCTTTATCTAGGTTAAAGTAGACTAAAGGTCCATCTTTAAAGTCTAATATAAGTGAGTTTAACTCTTGCTCAATAATATACTTATTAGGACTAAGATCGGCTTCGTAGTCTAGCGCCTCATTTAATTTAAAAATAAAGTTTAAGTAGTCAGCCTTAAGATTAATTTTTGCGCTGTCACTGATTCTAATTAGTTTACTTTTATTTTCCAAAATAAAATATTTTTCCATATCTTCCTCGCTCACTGCTTGATCTTTGATAATATAAGCGTCTTTTGAGGCATAATAATAATCCTCTCCTTCTTGGAAGATAAAGGCATAGGGCCGTTCGCTTAAGTTTATCTTTAAAGTTTTAGGAATACTTTTCTTAATTACAATCTCAGAAAAGTTATAATCTTGCAAAATATTAGTACTAAGATCCTCCTTACTTAAAAGAAAAATATTTCTTTGGCTAAAAAAGAATAAGATTTTTTTATCTAATTGATCTTCTATTAATTGATTAATTTCTGACTCATCCACTCTACTTAAGCCACTAATTTCGGTTTTATTTATCATAAAAAATGAGGAGATAAAGAGAAACCAAACTAAAGCAAGCATTAAAATAAATGAAGCTAAAAAAATCCAAAAGACCCCTGCTCTCTTGCTTGGACGATAGAAAAAAGGGTTTTTTAAATTTTTAGCCTGATAATCGGCTTTTATGCTTCTATTTCTTCTTTTTTTCATCAAATTTACTTAATATTAGCTAAATTTATAATATAGCGCCTAATATTAGCCTGTAATTTAACCACAAACTCGTAAGGGATGGTATCTATTAGTTCAGCTAAATTTTCCACTGAATTTTCATCTAATTTTGAATTTGAGACAAGCTTAACCTCATCACCGATGTTAATATTTTCACTGCCTACATCTAGTGAGCACATATTCATACAAACCTTTCCGGCGATTTTAGCATAGTAGTTTTCATTAGCCAAAATAAGTAGCTTGGCAGTGTCCGATAGACTTCTACTTAATCCTTCAAAATAGCCAAAAGGAATAGTAGCTATTTGGGTTTTAGTTTTAACCTTATAATCATCACCATAGGAAACAGTATCACCTGGCTTTAAATTTTGGATAGATACAACCTGGGAATAGACTTCAAGGGCTGGCTCAAGGGCTCTACAAGCCTCACTAGGGCGGTTTAAGGGATTATAGCCATATAAGGCTATTCCTGGTCTAAAGGCTGTTAATAGTCTATTATCGCTAGTAAATATAGCAGCTGAATTACCAATATGAACCCAGCGTGGAAAATAACCAGCTGCGCGCAGTATGTCTAAATCTTTAATAAATAATTCTTCTTGCTTGGAATTTAGCAGTGATCTAGAGTCAGCACTGGCAAAGTGAGAACAAAGACCACTGACAGAAAGCTTATCTAGATATTTCTTATTCTCAGCGATAAAGCCAGGCAAGTCTTGTATCCCCTCTCGGTTCATACCCGAGTTTACAAAAAGATGTACCTTAGCTTTCTTTTTAAATTTTGAAAGATGTCTTAGGGTGGCCTCATTATAGACTACAAACTCTGTTCTTTTTAGCTTTGTGTGCCTATAGACCTCTAGTGGCATTTCCCCTAGTATAAGAACCTTACCCTTAAAGTAGCGATAGGCAATTTGTGCTTCTGGATATGAATCAACGGCCACCATCTTAGCACTAGTATAATTTAAAATGGTACAAAGCTCTCTTAGGCCATGACCATAAGCATTAGACTTTAAAACCGGGAAAATCTCAGCTTCATTTTGCAGGCTCTTTAAATGGTTGAAGTTGTTTACAATTTTTTCAGCATCAACTTCAATTCGATTTAAAGTATCATACTTTGGGCGAATTAGATTTTTTAAAAAGTTAATCATAACTTATTGTTTTAATAATTTTCAATATTTGTAACTATACCTTCTTCACGATTTATAGCATCATGCTTTAAACTAGTGTCTATATCACTTAAATTAGCATAAATAGGGAGGCTGCTAAAGCTATCTCTCGCTTGAAACTTAAGACCATTTAAAAGATTAGCGTAGTCGCCGACTTGACTCTCACTAGCTGTGAGCTTGATTTCAAAACTGGCTCTATAATCATCCATACTGGCACTTAAATTATCAATTTGCCAAATGATTTGTCTAGTGTCTTTATTATATTTTAAATCTCCTGCTAATAAGGATTTATTGCCAGAAAATTCAACATTTCCAGCTAGTCGCCCAGTCATAACAAAATCATTAAAATCAGAAGCAGGATTAGTCTCAAAAGAAACCCAAAGACTAGTTGGCAAACCAACTATGGGCGGGAACGGTCCACTACCTAATTGATCACCTTGAGGACTATTGTAATAAGCTTTAGCGCTAGTGGGAAGTGAAGCAGCCACTTTAAAATCTTTTAAGTCTAAGCTTTCTTTAATTATTTGACCCTCCACCTGATACTCGCTATAGATGCGACCACTTATAATACGAGCAGACTTATCTGTTTTGCTAAAAGAAATATTTAAGGCCACTTCCCTGTCTACTCCGGGATTAAGCTCATCTAGATATATATTGAGACCTTTAATCTCCAAGCCAGAAAGACTGGTTTTTTGGGAACTGGAAAACTCCAGGCGAGATAGGGAAAAACCAGTATCTTTAAGAGCTAGTGTTAATTTAATATTGGAAAGAGTGTGTCGACCATTATTTTTTAAACGTAAGTTTATATTTGCGCCATCTTTTAAATAAATACTACTAGCCTCATTTTCATAACTAAGATCTAAAGGGGGATTGTTTAAATCAATCGCAATTACTTCGCTTGGTTTTGGCTTAGAGAAAGGATTTAAACTAAGCTCAGGTTGAAAGCTATAAAGACGGATTAGTAAAACAGCTAGTATTATAACTATAGCGATTAGAACAATATCGGTTACTATATAAAGACGACTATAGCGATAAAAACGACTAAAACGGTGATCAAATATTTTTCGCAATTTCTTTACCATAATTTTTTATATTAAAATAAATCTTTAACTCCTACTAGTATTTCCATTTTGCCATCACTATTTACATCATCTAAAGATAGCTTCAGACCACTGCGCATATTATCATCATAGGCAAAGAATTGCCCTAAAAGATTACCACTAGAGTTAAAAATTCTCACATGCGGTCCGCCACCAGGACCAGGAGCTACCACTATTTCATTTTGTCCATTTCCATTTACATCACCGCTGGCTACTTCAACACCTCCTCTGAAGTTTTCATGATAGACTAGGAAGCTGTGTTTTAACTTACCATCTAGACTAAAAATTTTCAGCACTGGGCGATCTCCGTAACCCGCTCCAGTGATAATATCTAACTTGCCATCACCATCGACATCTGCAAGAGCAATGCTAAGTCCACCTCTTAAATTCTTATCATAAGCAAAGAAAGAAGATATTAAATTGCCAGTAGCGCTAAAGACACGAACTTGAGGGCCACCACCACGACTAGGAGCAGTAGCAACTATTTCAAAAAAACCATCATTTAAGTGAGTGGCAATATTTAAATCCCCGCGGTAAAGTTTTTGATAAGGATAAAATGAGACTATCTCAGCGCCATTTTTATTTAAAACAACCTTTCCCTTATCAGCTAAAACAGAGACATCTTCCCTGTCGCGACGACTGCCATCAGCAATAGCGACGGAAGAGCTGGCTGGAAAATTAGGTGAATAAGCAAAAAAGCCATTTCTACTTTGCTGGCCATTGTCACCAAAAACACGATAGAAGTAGCCATTTGCAAATGGAGTGTTATAAATATTATCAGCACTTTTAAGAAGAATTACCGCATCACGGCTGTCTAATTTAAGGTGATTGATTCTGTCACCATTATTAATTAATTTATCCTGTGTACCTCTAATTTTTTCTAACTCTTCTTTTTTAAAAATATGTAATTGTGATTTATCAGTAGAGTTTAGTATCACTGAGCCTTGTTTAAAATCTCGTCGCCACAGACCATCTTGTAAGTTGTTATCATTTTGTTTAAGCAGATTATAAGGCAAGCTAGTGGCGGGTCCTAAATTAGCACTATACTCATCATACCACCAGGTTTGGGTATGATTTGTGACATCATAGTCAAAGCTATAAAATCCATTGCCAAGTAAAGCACTGCCCAGACCAAAGCGCATGCTTTTATAATCAAATTCATTTTTCTTATTTACATTGATAACGCTTAGCGCTGGTTTTAGATTAACATCATCTAGCTTAAAGTATGTTTCCATAGAGCCGCTCCATTTGCCCCCATTTTCCCAAGGTGAAGGAAAGGACTCAAGCATCATTCCATTTAATAGACCCTGATAGTCGAAGTAGACGTTACCATTACCGACTATAATAAAGTTATCTCCAAACAATGATCTACTTTTTTCTAACATTTTCTTAAAACCACGCGCCCAGGCTTTATCGGCATCAGAGCAAGACTCGCTTTTACCATCACAGTTTAAATCTAAATTAGGATTAACCCAAGTTACATCCCCCCAGGTATTATCATAAAAAATACCATCAAACAGGCCGCTAGAAACTATATTTTCAAAAACAAAATCTGGTAAAAATTCATGAAATCTTTGCGAAGCTGAATTTTTAGGAGCAATGTCACTTAAATTAAGCATATAAGTGCCTGGCCAATTCATTATTTTATTGCCAGAGGAATCTTTTAACCACCATTCAGGAGAAATACTGTTTCTTAGTTTTTGTCTTAGCCTGGCTCCAGTGTTTCCCGCTGTTCGCTCCACATCATCTATTATTTCCTGAGAAGTGATATAGGCTAAAATAACTACATCGGGATTTAGACGACGGATGAGCCTTAAACTCTCCGGACTGTTTTCTTGAGTTTCCATATCTAATATCAAAACATCCCACTTAGCAAGCTCTCTGGCTTCCTTTTCATTTAATTCCCACTTCAGATAATAGTTAGCTAAGCGCGGAAAGGTAGCTTTAAGTGGCGTTGCCTTAGCAGTGCTAGCAAGTAGGAAAAAGGATAAAAATATTAAAATGACAGATAGTTTGATTTTCATGTTTATTTTTTCTTTATTACTTTCATGCTTTTAGGCAAATATTGTTGTAGTACTTTAGGAATTAAAACAGAACCATCGGCTTGTTGATTTTGCTCTAATATGGCTGGTAATATTCTGCTAGTCGCTAATCCAGAGCCATTTAAGGTATGGAGAAATTCATTCTTACCTGTTTCTTTATTTTTATACCTTATTTGTCCTCTCCTAGATTGATAGTCTAGAGCATTGGAAACACTACTAACTTCTTTATATATGTTCATACTAGGGATATACACTTCCACGTCATAAGTCTTAGCCATCGCAGCACTGCAGTCCTCAGCCGCTAACTTTGAAACTTGAAAGTGCAGACCAAGACCCTCTACTAAACTTTTTGCATTACTAACTAGCTCGGCAAACATTTCCCAAGTTTCTTCAGGTTTTGTGAAGATAAACATTTCTACCTTATTAAATTGATGCCCCCTTATCATCCCTCTTTCTTCCTGACGATATGAACCAGCCTCTCGTCTAAAGCAAGATGAGTAGGCGTAATATTTTTTAGGAAGCTCTGACTCATCTAAAGTTTCGTCTCTGTGGTAATTTCCCAACATCATCTCTGAGGTCGCATTTAAACAAAGCTTATCTTGATTCCAAAATAAGTCATCTCTAAATTTTGGTAAGTGACCGGAGATATAAGCTGACTTTTCACTTAAAAGAAATGGCGGAATTAAAAACTTGTAATTATTACTTTGGTGAAAGTCTATGAAATAGGAAAGAAGAGCCCATTCAAGCAAAGCACCGTCACCAGTGTAGCACCAGAAACCAGAGCCAGACATCTTAGCCGCTCGCTCATAGTCAATTAAATCTAAAGAAGTAGCAAGCTCTACATGGTCTTTTGGCACAAAGTTAAATTCTGGTTTTTTCCCATAAGTATAGATTACTTCATTGTTTTCCTTACCACCAGCGACAACATCAGGAGCGGGTATATTAGGTAGTTCAGCTATTTTTTCATTTAAATCAATTTCAATCTTAGCTAAATCACTATCGATTATTTTTATTTCTTCTCCTAGATTTTTTAAAGCAGAGATGGTCGCTTCATCTGGCTTTACCTTTGAGTGCTTATTTCGTTTAGCTTTAAGATCTTCACTTTTAGCAATTAAGTCCTTGCGCTTATCATCTAATTCTATAATGACATCTAGCTTAATTTTTTCAGCCGGCATTCTTTTTAAGAGGGCTAGCTCTACATTTTTTTTATCACTTCTAATTAAATTGATATCTAACATATTTTTTTATTCTAGTCTTCGCTTAATTAATTAATTCTCCACCAAAAGCATCTAAAAGATTATTTACCAAAGAGTCTTTTGGTCCTCCTCTTTCTTCTGGTCGTAAAACACTAGCCTCTTCCCTGTCGTTTGTAACCTCACTCACTTGACTGGAATTATCATTTTCTTCCTCAGCCTCTTGCAAGCTTTCATTTAAGTGAGCAGCTATTACTATGGGTCCTCCGTAAACCTCAGATAGAGTTTCTTCTATTAAAGCCCTGATGCTTACATCCTTTACTCTATCTTGATGAAATTTATACTTAAATACAAGACTAAGGGTACCAGCTTCAATATCTTTAGGTTGGCAATTTTGCAAAACAAAGGAAAGTGAGTGATTGTGTTTTTTTATCTTTATTAAAAATTCAGGCCATTTCTCCATTAAGTCCTCACAGCTTAATTTAAGATCAGAGCTTTTGGCACTTAATTCTGAAACAAATTCAGTGCTCTCCTTAGGCTTAATTTCTTTTTTTAAAACAGGTTTAGTTTTGGGAAGCTCTTCACTTTTAGCTTGATAGCTTTTAGAACTAGTCGGACCTCTCTCTACGCTACTAGTCTTTTTAGCAAGACTGGCTAAGTCCTCACTTTTAGAGATACTAGCACTTTGCAAACTTTGAGTACAAATTTCTATCACCGCTAATTCTAAAGGGAGTTGTAAAATTAATTGATTTTTATCACTGTAGGCAAGGAGAAAGCGCTTGAGATAAAATAAGATATTTTCTAGCTTTAATTCTTTTGTTAAAGCATTAATCTTTAACTCTAAGCTATCACCTAAATTAAGCCCCAAGTCATCTGATAGCTGTGGACTAATTTTTGAAATAGCAATTTTTCGCAACATAGTAATAATTTCACTGATAAAGTTTCGGATACTTACCCCGGCATCAGCTAAAGAGTTAACCAAAGTAAGCGCCGAAACAGCGTCTTTTGCGGCTAGGTGAGAAAGGAGAGTGATAACTTCATTGTTATTGTAATGGGGCAAAAGGAGTTCAGCATCAGCCAGGCTAATTTTTTTAGTATCTAGGGAAAATATTTGACCAAGGAGACTTTCGGCATCACGCAAGTGTCCGCCACTACGACGGGCAATCGCCTCCAGTACTATAGGGTCTACTTCTCTTTTTTCACTCTTAGCAATAAACTCTAATTTCTTTATTACCTCGGGCAAAGAAATTCGCTTAAAATCAAAGCGCTCGCAACGGGAAATAATGGTATAAGGAACTTTGTGTATCTCGGTAGTTGCTAAAATAAAAATAACATACTTTGGTGGTTCTTCTATAATTTTTAAAAGGGCATTAAAAGCTTGAGTCGACAACATGTGCACTTCATCAATAATGAAAACTTTATACTTAGCTTGACTAGGAGCTAGACGAGAAAAAGAAATTATATTATCACGCACATTATCTACACCTGTATTTGAAGCAGCATCAATTTCAACTACATCTAAGTGCTTACCTGAGCTTATCGCCTTACAATTAGAGCACTCTCCGCAAGGCTCATAGTCGCCTTCTTTACGCTTAAGACAATTAACTGACTTAGCTAAGAGTCTGGCAAGCGTAGTCTTCCCTACTGCCCTGGGTCCACAAAACAAAAAGGCAGAAGCTAGTTTATTATTACTAATTTCATTTTGTAAAGTTATTTTAATATGTTTTTGCCCAAAAACTTCAGAAAAATTCCCAGGCCTATAGTTGCGGTATAATGTAGACATTTTATTAATTACTTATTTTACTACGCTCGGCAATCTCAGCTTCAACTAAGCGAGAACTGCGACCAAATTTTAATCTTGACAGTGAACGAATACGCTCAGCTATTCCCTCTCTTTTCACACCGACCAAGGGCCAAGTTGTATGCAGGGAGAAAGGACGCGAAGCCGCATTGTCAATTAAAAGTTTGATATAGGCAGTGCCTCTGTCGATATTTATTAAATCATATTCACTAAAAACTGGACTAAATTCTTTTACTAAGTACTCAGCATCATCACTACCGATTTTAAAGCTTATCATAGTGCCGACGTTTCCAAAGACAGCATCTTTAATTTCGCTATTATTGTTTTTAGATAACTGTCCGATGTATTGGTGGGCGATAATAAGATTTAGGGCATATTTTCTGGCTTCTGATAATATCTGAGAAATAGAGTCAGTCGTGAAGTTTTGAAACTCATCTATATAAAGATAGAAATCTTTACGCTTGTCAGCCTCCATGTCAGTCCGAGATAAGGCGGCCATAAGGATTTTACCAACTACTATCATTCCTAAAAGATAGGCATTGTTTTCCCCTACCGTACCCTTAGGAAGATCAACTAACAATATTTTTTGTCCGTCCATTACTTCGCGAATATTAAAAGCACTCTTTTGTTGACCAATAATGGGTCGCATCATGTCATTGGAGATAAAGGAGGTTAGTTTTGAGGTGATATAAGGAGTAATATTTGCTAAAGCAGCCTCGCCACCAGCTTTTTCGGCTTCCTTAGTCCAAAAATCAACTACTGTTTTATTTTTACAATTTCGAAGCTTAAGTCGTCTAAAATTTTCATCAGCTAATACTTTTGGTATCTCCATTAGAGTTGAGCCTGTGCTCGGATCATCCATTACGAGCAACATTGCATTTCTCATGTACTGCTCAAACATAGGGCCACCAGTGGCTTTAAGGTCATATAGCTTATCTAAAATACCTATCATCTCATTTATAACAAAACTTTTTTGTTCGGGATATCTGGGGTCGTATTCTAATAGATTTAAGGCCAGTGGTCTTTCGGTATCTGCGGGTGAAAAAATAATTACATCCTCTGCTCTCTCTGGGGGGACGCGTTCTAAGATGTCAGTGATAAGGTCGCCGTGGGGATCAAGGACACAAACTCCTTCCCCGTTGGCAATATCTTGTATAGCCATGTTAGCTAAAAGAACGGACTTACCTACACCAGATTTACCCACTATGTAAGTATGGCGTCTTCTGTCTTTAGCACTCATTCTAATTTCTTTTTTAAAGCCCCGGTAAATATTATGGCCTAAGGATATGCCACTTTGGGGAATTTCAGCTGGCGCGGGCGCAGTTTTAGCATTTAACCACTCTATGTTAGGAGTTTCCGTACTTTTTAAAGGTAGGTGAAATATGGAGGCTAATTCTTCACTGTTGAGTAAAAAGGAATGCTCCTCCCGAAAGTAACGATAAATAAAATCATAGATTGTTCTCTTTTGCTTTTTTTTCTTAGGTCGAGAAAAGGAGTTACCATAGGAGAAGTTGTTGTACTCATAAAAAGCACTACTAATGTTTTCTAAGTGTCGACTAGCCTTTTCACGAGAGCTAGAGAAACTTAAAACTCTTAAATTAACATCTAAGCCAGCTTTAAGATTTTTCTCCTCAATTTTTTTTAACATCTCATTTTCTACCTCACTTAACCTTTTTTCCTGCTTAGGCTGCTCTTGAGATTTAGGCTTAGAGCTACTTATAAATGGCATTATCTTTTCCAGCGAGCTAGATTTAAGGCCCTCTGCAACTGAGTTCTTTTCTATTATTTTACTAACCGATTTTCTGGAAGTGCCATGCCACTGAGCCTTGGCACTTCTAACTAAATATTGAATAACTAAACTTTCACCCAGCTCTAGCTTAGACAAGACATTAATTAAAGAGCTCATCGGATCAACATCCATTTCTTGATAGGTCTTGATAGGAAAAATAAAACTCTTCACTGTCTTTAAGTAAGCGGCCACTAGATGTCCTGAGGTAGCAAAAGAATTATAGTCATCTACCTCAAGAATAGAAGCAGCGGGATATTGAGCGTGTATTTGCTGTTCTAGGTAACGAAAGATATGGTCATTACAGGCAAAGTAGAAGGCAATTTTTCTAGCATCAGCTACAATTTCAAAAGAAACGTGGTCTTGCCTACCCTTAAGCCAAGCCTGAAAGCCTCTTTCTGCTTTAAGACCACCTATGGCGGAAAATATTGCCTCACCTTTAGCAATCTCTTCTCTTATTTCTTGTTGGCTATCATCTCTATCATCTCTATTTCTTTCTCTAGGTATTTTAATAGAATAAACCTTATGCTTAGCATAGCGCTTGCGAGAAAAAAGTAATTTAGAGAAGCGCAAAGAAACAAGAGCAATAACAACTAGGACTAATAAAATTAGGATGATAGTGATTATTGTTTCTTGGCCACTTGTCAGTGTAAAATTCATATTAAGCCCTATCTTTAATATTAATAATTTTGTCTGCTTTTATCTTAGCTTCTTTTTCTAAAAAGAATTCATTTACATTGGGGATAATCTTTAACCATTTACGAATCAAGTTAATTATTTTAGAAATATTTATTTTTGTCTTATCAAGTAATAGATTAATTTTTAAAGCAGTATCTTCTCCGGCGAGCTTAAACTCTTGTTGCTTTTTTGGACTCATTTTAAGAAAGATATCATGAAGACCAGAGGATAAAATATTGTCTATTTCTTTTTCCCGGCGTTTATGAAAACTAACTGCCTGATTAGGGCTAGCATCCTCAAGAGCCAAATCTTTAATCTTGTTTAAAGTTTCATCTAAATCCTTTTCTTTTTTCTCCTTCCCTTGTTCTACTTTTTTCTCAGGGGAGATATCGCCTTGCTCAGGACTCTTTATGGCTTCTTTACTTTCTTTTTTAATTTCAAAATTCTCCGGATTAATATTTTCAGCTTCCGGATTACTTTTATTTGCTACTCTTGGACTCGCCATATGTTTTTTAAAAAAATTATAAACTGATAGCCTGTACTGGGCAATTTTTTACTGCATTTTTAGCACAGTCTGTTATTTCTGGATTTATAACCTCTGACTTATTATCAGCATCCATCTCAAATGTATCGGGACACATACCAGCACAAAGACCACAGCCTATGCAGGTTTTTTTATCTACTTTCACCATATATTTATTTCTATTTAATTTTAACTTAGTGCTAATATTATAGCATAGATAAAAAATAATAAAACCCTGTCTTATTTATAAAAACATAGCTTATGGCTGTTTTTTTACAGCTTAAAGTCAAAGATTTCTTATTCTCTTTATTCTTATTCACTTCCCCTATTTTATCTTTTAGGCTATTTGACAATTTATTTCACTTTTGTTAGTATTAGCTATATAAAATAAATATAAATAATGTAATACAAGCTTGCTAGCTAGTATTATTTATGTAAACTCATATGGCAACCAAAAAAGCAGGTGGATCCACCTCATTAGGACGTGATTCAGCCGGTAGAAGACTAGGTGTAAAAGTAACCGATGGTGAGTGGGCTAAGGCTGGTTCAATTATCATCAGACAACGTGGTACTAAATATCACCCAGGAGCAAATGTTTCAATCGGAAAAGATGATACCTTATTTGCACTTAAGGGCGGTTTTGTTAAATTCACTGATAAGAAGCTAAAGAAATTTGACAGCTCCCTAAAAAGTACTAAGGTGGTAAGTATAGTTGACGAGCGAGTAGCGGCTGAAAAAGTAGCAGCTAAATAGTCTCAATTAAACTCAAATAGAAGGTATAAAAAAATAAGCTATAGTTTTTAGCTTATTTTTTTGTGTCTGTTTTTTCTTTTAAACAAAACTTCTAAGTTAGGCTTTAGATATTTTTTTAGCTGCTTTAATAAATTCTATAAACAAAGGATGAGGATCAAGAGGGCGAGAGCTATATTCCGGGTGAAAAGAAACAGCTACAAAGAAAGGGTGATCTTTTAGTTCTATCGCTTCAACTAGACTTCCATCAGGTGAGCTTCCAGAAATAACTAAGCCAAACTCTCTTAGTTTTTCAAGATAGTCATTGTTAAATTCTAGGGAGTGGCGATGTCGCTCATGAACTATTTTCCCCTTGCCTAAATTTTTATAGGCTTTAAAGAGTAGCGTTCCCTCCTCTAGCTTGCAAGGCCAGGCTCCAAGACGCAAGTTGCCATCTATGCCTTGTTTAGAGTCACTCTCTTTGTTGTAAGGCCTAAAATGGACAAGTGGGTGACTAGTTTTAGGGTCTATATCTGTAGAGTTAGCGCCCTTTAGGCCGGCCACTTCACGGGCAAACTCAATAAGAGCCATATTCATGCCATTGCAAAGCCCAAAATAGGGGATATTATTTTTTCGACAATAAGTAATAGCTTTAAGTTCTCCTGAAAATCCATACTTACCTTGTCCTTGAGGAATAATTACTCCATCTAAATTTTTTAAAAGTGAAACACCTTTTTTTTCTATTTCTTCAGAGCTAAAGCAGTGAATGTTAGTTTTGCAATTATTATAAGCACTGGCATGCTTAATTGCCTCTTTAACAGAAATATAGGAATCACTCAGTTTAAAATCACCACTTTCAAAATATTTACCAACAATTGCAATGTTTACTTCCGGACCTTTTAATTTAGTTTTTTTAAGCATTTCTAACCACTTTTCATTTTTAAGCTTCCCGACTGCTAGACCAAATTTTTCAAGTATACTAGTGCTTAATCCGTTTTTTTCAAAATTAAGAGGAATATCGTAGATAGAATCAGCGTCAGGAGCAGAGATAACATTTTCTGGAGCAATATTACAATTAAGAGACAATTTTTCTCTCCTTTGGCTGTCTATAGCTTTTTCACTGCGTGCTATTAGAAAGTCGGGTTGTATACCGGCACCTTGGAGATTCCTAACAGCATGCTGAGTTGGTTTAGTCTTCATCTCACCAATTATATTAGGAATAGGCAAATAGGAGACCATGACAAATAAAACATTTTTAGGCTGGTACAATTTCATCACCCTGGCTGCCTCTAAAAATAAGAGGTTTTCATACTCACCTACTGTTCCGCCAATTTCAATTATCATTATCTGAGCTCCGGTTTTTTCAACTGCTCTGTCTATGCGATCACAAACTTCTAAGGGTATGTGAGGAACCACCTGAACACACTTACCCTTATACTCTAAGTTTCTTTCTTTGGCAATGACAGTCTGGTACACTCGACCAGTAGTCATGTAGTTTTCTTGATAGATATCAGTATTTAAAAATCTTTCATAGTTGCCAATGTCTTGGTCTGTTTGATCGCCATCTACTGTTACAAAGACCTCACCATGCTCAATGGGGTCCATGTTCCCGGCGTCAACGTTAATATAGGGGTCTATCTTCATAGCAGAGACGCGGTAGCCTCTGGCTTGTAGTATTTGACCAATAGAAGCGGTGCTTATTCCCTTACCCACTCCAGACATTACCCCACCAACAACGAAGATGAACTTAGTGTCATTTTTCTTATTTCCTGGTTTTTGCTGCTTAGTCATAGACATTGACATTATTTATATATTATGTTATTTTTAGTTTAGTTCTTTAATTTAAATTATATAATATGTTAGAAATTTCTAATTCCAATCGTAAGTTTGAAATCCGCGAAGAAGGAGAGCAAATTTTTAAAGCTAGTCGTCTGACTAGTTTGGCCAAGTTTTTAAATCAAGAAAGGCCTGATGCAGTGGAGTCACACATCCATCATCAAAATTCAATTAGCTTTGATATCTCTTATTTTGACCAGGAGGCCTTGGAAAAGATGCTCCTATCTGGATTTCGCGAAGAACATTGTCTAGATTACGATGATTAATTTCAGAGTAACACTCTCAGTTTTAAATTGCCTTGGTAAAACATCAAGGCTTTTTTTATTTATTATTTAAAATAAATTCAAAAGCTCTATCTAGCTGCGGATCACGCTTATTGTTAAAATCATCTTCACTTAAATCAACCTCAATTTGAGGAGCAATGCCTTTATCATGAATATAGTCACCCTCAGGAGTAAGCCACTTAGCTACTGTAATCTTTAAAGATGAACCATCACTTAAGTCCTCTATGGTTTGGACTGATCCTTTGCCAAAGCTCTGTTTACCAATTATAGTTGCTTTTTTATAATCCCTTAAAGCACCGGCTACTATCTCAGAGGCAGAAGCACTCCCTTCGTTGATAAGAACTACTGTTTTAATACCAGCAAGACGTGCATTGCCATTGGAAAAATGCTCTGAACGTTTATTTTCTCCAAATTGCTCGGCCACTATAGGACCCTCTTTCACCCATTCACTAGCCATAGATATGGCAGTATCAAGGTAGCCACCAGGATTATTGCGTAAGTCTAAAACTATACCCTTAGGTGATTTAAGCAATATATCAGAGATAGCTTGGGAAAATAGTCTTTCCGTATCATCATTAAAATTAGACACATTTATATAATAGACACCGTTATCTCTAAGTTCACTTTTAACACTGGCCACAATAATTTTATCACGCACCACCTTTACTTCCATGGGTTTAGATTTATCACGAATAATGGTAAGAGTTACCTCTGTTCCCTTTTCTCCCCTAATCTTCTTCACCGCTCCGTTAACTGTTAATCCTAAAGCTGATTCACCATTAATTGCATACACCTTATCACCAGACCTTAGTCCAGCCTTTTGAGCGGGCATACCATCTAAGGGGGCGATAATAGTAATTATTTCATCACGTATACCAATCTCAGCCCCTATTCCTTCAAAAGTGCCCGATAGGTCTTCGTAGAATTCAGCGCTAAGCTCGGGATCCATAAATACTGTATAGGGATCATTGGTAGCAGCTGCTAAGCCCTCCAAAGAACCATAGAAAAGCTCCTTATCTTTAATCATGTTCTTGTCGACATGTTCAGTTTTAAGGTTATTCCAGACTTCAAAATAAAGATTAAAATCAAAATAATCTTCACTATTTTTATCTAATTTTTCCCTAGCATTATTTGAATAAGCTAAAATTGGAAGCTTAACTC